>JALYLK010000145.1 GCA_030774275.1 Actinomycetota bacterium | reverse complement strand
TCGAGATCGTCCTTCATTCCGAGTACTCGCAGGCCCCAGGCCACGTTGTCGTAGATCGACTTCGGGAACGGGTTCGGCTTCTGGAAGACCATCCCGATTCGCCGGCGCACCTCGACCGGGTCGACGCCGTCGCCGTAGATGTTCTGGCCGTGGTAGAGAACCTCGCCCTCGACCCTCGCGCCCGGAATGAGATCGTTCATCCGGTTCAGCGAGCGGAGGAAGGTGCTCTTGCCACAGCCCGACGGGCCGATGATCGCCGCCACGAGATTGCGGTAGAGCGAGAGGTCGACGTTGGCGACGGCCGGCGCCTTCCCGTAGCTGATCGTCAGCCCGCGCGTTTCGAAGACGACCTCCCGGTCGGCTGCGCTCCGCGGCGCCTCGCGCGGCTGAGCAATCTCGATCGGCGCCACTTCGTTCATGGTATCCGCCTCCATGGTCATCCCTCCAGCTTCTTTCGGTGTCGAGCGAGCAGTAGGCGTGCCGACAAGCTGGTCACGAGGACGAAGCTAATCAGCACGAATCCAAGCGCCCAGGCACGCGCGTGATCGGCGGGATCAGGGGATTCTGAGAACTGGAAGATCGCGAGCGGAATCGCGACCACCGGCTGTCGCGGATCCCACGTGACGGCGTTGGCAGCGATCGAGGTCGTGAAGAGCAGCGGTGCGGTCTCGCCGGCCGCGCGGGCGACGGCGAGCACGGTTCCGGTGACGATGCCGCCGAGGCTCGTCGGGAGCACGACGCCGAGAACGGTCCGCCAACGGCTCGCGCCCAGCGCGAGCGCGCCCTCGCGCAGGTTGCCAGGGACGAGCGCCAGCACCTCCTGCGTCGCTCGGGCGATCAGCGGCAGCATGATGATCGCGAGCGCAAACGACCCTTTCCAGGCGGCCTGGCCGCTGCCGATGACAAGCAAGCCATAGACGAAGACGCCGATGATGATCGACGGCAACCCGTTCAGCACGTCGAGCACGAGCCTGGTGAGATTGGCGAAGCTCGGAGGCGCGAACTCGCTGACGTAGATGGCGATCAGGATGCCGACGGGGACCGCCATCGCCGTTGCCAGCGCGACGATCACGATGCTGCCGACGAGCACGTTCGAGACGCCTCCGCCGCTCTGACCGAACGTTGCCGCCGTCTTCGTGAAGAAGTCCCAGCTGAGAGCGCTCGCGCCACGCTGCGCGACCGAGATGACCACGATCGCGAGCACCGCAACCGCAATGAGGGCCGCGAGCGTCGCGAGCACCTGCATCAGCAGGTTGATCAGCTTGCGCCGCTTCGTCCTGGGCCCGAGCTCGAGCGAGTATCGGGCGGCGTCGACGGCCATCAGTTCGCCCCCGCGCGGTCATAGGAGAAGCGGCGCACGATGAACTGCGCGGTCAGGTTCACGAGCAGCGAGATCACGAGCAGGATCGCCGCCAGGTAAAGGAGCGAGGCAGTCTGCAGCTTGCTCACGGCCCCTGCGTACTGATCGGCGATCTTGCTCGCCAGGGTGTCGCCCGTTACGAAGAGCGACCAGTGGATGCCGTGGCCGGCGCCGATCACCTGGCTGACGGCGATCGCCTCGCCGACCGCGCGGCCGAGGCCGAGCAGGATCGCGGCGCTCACACCAGTGCGCGTGTACGGGAGGATGACGCCGCGCACCATCTCCCAGCGCGTCGCGCCGAGCGCGAGCGCGCCCTGCTCCAAATCGGTCGGCACGCCAAGGAAGAGCTCCCGGCAGATGGTCGAGGTGATCGGGACGACCATGATCGTCAGGACGAGGATCGCAACCAGCATTCCGGAGTTCTCCGGCGAGCCGCCGAAGAGCGGGATGAAGCCGAGGTGACGGTGAAGCCACGGCTCGATGTTCTGGCCGACGATGGGACCGAGGACGAGGATCCCCCACAGGCCGAGCACCACGCTCGGGATGGCGGCGAGGAGCTCGACCAGCGACGCGATCACCGTGCGCGCCCCTCGCGGCGCCAGCTCGCTCAGGTAGAGCCCGATCGCGATCGAGAGAGGGACCGCCAGCACAAGCGCCCCGAACGACGTCAGCAGCGTTCCCCAGATCAGATCGAGGGCGCCGAACTTGTTGTGGATCGCATCCCAGTTCTGGCTGGTGAGGAAGCCGAACCCGAACTTCGTGATCGCCGGCCAGGCGAGGTCGAAGACCTTCCAGGCGATCCCGCCGAGCAGGACGGCCGCCGCAGCCGCTGCAGCGCCGGTCAGACCGTGCAGGAAGACGTCGCCGAACCGGTCGCCGATCCGTCGGCGTACCGGAAGAGGGTGCGTCGACGGGACCGCGGTCACGCGCGAGGACACTAACCTCGTCTAAACCCGGTTCCCGCCTCGTTCACCAGATCGTCACCAATCAGACACCACGTTTCAGCCCATCGTGGACCGGGCGCCTTCGATGCTTGCCTCGCCATTTCTGGCGTCATCGAGGAGAAGGAGACAAGAGTGTCACGGAGGACAATCTTCGCGGCTGCCCTGGCAGTCGCTGCGCTTGTGTTCGGCGCGAGCTTTGCCGCGGCGAGCAGCACGGGCGGAAGTCTGAAAGGGACGGGCAGCTCGTTCGTGTTCCCACTCGTCTCGCAGTGGCAGGCCAATTACAAGGGCGCGCAGATCACCTACGGGTCGACCAGCAGCGGCGTAGGCATCTCGTCGATCACCGCCCGCACCGTCGACTTCGGCGCGAGCGACGCGCCGATGACCAAGGATCAAGCCAGTGCCTGCAACAGCTGCCAGCAGATTCCCTGGGCGCTGTCCGCGACCTCGATCCCCTACCACGTCCCCGGGATCGCCTACGGGCTGAAGCTGACCGGCAAGATCATCGCCGGGATCTACCTCGGACACATCACGAAGTGGAACGACAGCTCGATCAAGAAGATCAACCCGGGCGTCAACCTTCCCGACCTGAAGATCACGCCGGTCTACCGCTCAGACGCGAGCGTCACGTCCTTCAACTTCACCGACTTCCTCTCGAAGGTGAGCCCCTAGTGGAAGAGCAAGGTCTGTGTCGGAACCCAGGCGAACTTCCCGACGGGGATCGGCGGCAGGGGCTCCTCAGGACTCGCCGGACTCGTTTCGCGCACTGACGGCGCGATCGGCTACGTCGACGTCGCCTACTCGCTGAAGAACGG
>JALYLK010000144.1 GCA_030774275.1 Actinomycetota bacterium | reverse complement strand
CAGCGCGCCCCTCGATCTGCGCCCGTAGCTCCTCGAGGAAGCGGGCGCAGTCGGCGCGCAGGTCCTCAGAGACAAACTCGCCCGGAGGCTCGGACTTAGGCGCAGGCGGCCTTTCAGGCTGTTGCTTCGGGTCCAGAAAGCACTCCCCACATCTCTGTGGAAACTGTGGATAACTCGTGTGTGTGAACCGCAGGCGCTGCGCGCTTAGAGCTCTCAGGCGGCGACGTCGCAGCGCGACTCTACGCGCTCGCGCCAGGCCCGCCAACCCCCCAAACGTTCGGGCAGACCACACCTACGGGGGGCGCGGTCGAACTCAGCGGCCACGATGATTTTTGTGAGCCGGGGCCCGGGTTTAGGCGCCTGGCGGCAGGCCGACGCCCGTGAGAATGGGGAGAGATACCCTTGCCCCGGCTCCTACTCATTGTTGGCGGCCGACAGACAGGGATCAAGCGGCCCAATGATCCGTTCGCCGCAGGCTGCGCAGTTTTTTCCGGCTGTTCAGGGGCGGAGCGTGGCGCACACCACTGAAAGGGCGATGCGGGGTATGCACCCCTCCCTGCCGGCGACTACGCCGAGCTGCTCGTCCGGCAGGCGACTGGTGGCGAACTCGCTCCCCAGTCGCAGAAGAGTTGGGACGTTAAGACGCCTAAGCCGAACACTGAGCGCCTCCAGGTGAAGGCTCGCGTGGTCACCAATCCCAAGAACCGTGGCGATGCGCCGTAGGAGGGCCCGTGCAACGACACCGACTAGTACGCCGACAAGCCAAGCCCCAAACGCCCACAAAGCGACGCCAAACCAATAGGCCGCTTCGACGTCGATCTGAGGTCTCGCGATAAAAGGGAAGCGCAAAGATGCCCATGATCCCGAGGCTGACAAGCGAAGCGCGAACCCAGGGATCAATTCGCACGAAGCCGATTACGACCGCGAGCAGGAACGACAGCCCGATCGTGGTGACGAAAATGGCAACCCCAAGATCCGTCATTGGCTCAAAGTTTGTCCGAGGCTGGCGAAATTGCGCCCCCTCGGCCAGGCAAACGGCGGATACGAATCGTTCAGCGGTGATGTTGCGGAAGCGCCGCCCGGATTAGCCGGCGTTGGCGGCAACCCGCGTTCAGGCCTATTTCAGAAAGTCTGTTCAACACTGCGGCCGTGACTCGCCTCGTCGTAGGCCTCGCTGCCGCCGCCGCGCTGTTTGCGCTCACGGGCTGCGGCTCGAGCCACCAAGCCCAGGCTCCCGCCACGAGCACTTCCGGCGGCGGAGCGACAAGGCCCGCCACCTCGACGGGCGGGCCGGGCGCCCTGCAAGCCGAGGCGAATGCGACCGCGGCCGGCGATATCCCGGACAACCAGGTCTTCCTGGTCTTCAAGAACGGCGCGGCCGGTTACTCCATGAAGTATCCGGAGGGGTGGGCGCAGCAGGGCTCGGCAAAGCGCGTCACCTTCCGCGACAAGAACAACATCGTCCGGATCGTGGTCAGCTCGGGCGCCGCACCGACGAAAGCGAGCGTCCAGGCCGACATCGGCGGGCTGACAGCCGCGCATCTCCAGAGCGGCCCGCAGGCCATGACGCTCCCACATGCGAAGGCCTACAAGGTCGTCTACAGCACAGAGAGCGCGCCGAACGCGGTCACCGGCAAGCGCGTCAAGCTCGTCGTCGACAGGTACTACGTCTGGAAGCCTGGCCGTCTCGCGGTGGTCGATCTCGGCACGCCGGAGGGCGTCGACAACGTCGACGCGTACCGGCTGATGATCGAGAGCTTCCGGTGGAGCTAAGGAGCCTTTACCGGGAGCCGGAGCGGCGCGAAGAGATCGTCTTCGGAGCGCTCGAGTTCCACGACGTGTTCCGAATCTTCCGCTCGGGGGCTGCCGAGACCGTCGCGCTGCGTGGCCTCGATCTGCGGATCGAGGCACGGGAGCTCGTCGCGCTCTTCGGTCCCTCGGGCTCGGGCAAGAGCACGGCGCTCCATCTCGCCGGCGGACTAGAGGAACCTTCCGCCGGAGACGTGCGCAGCTTCGGTCGCTCGCTGTCGCGGCTGACCGAGGGCGAGCTGGCCGATTACCGCGCGCGCGAGGTGGCGATTGTCTTCCAGAGCGGGAATCTCTGGCCGGAACTTAGCGCACGCGAGAACGTCGCTCTCGGTCTGCGCCTGGCCCGGCGACGAGAAGGCATCCGTCCCGCGGCAGAGCGCGTCTTGGACGTGTTCGACCTGCGGCGGCGCGAGGATCAGCGGGCCGGATCGCTCTCGGGCGGTGAGCAGCAGCGGGTGGCGATCGCGGCCGCGGCCGCACGCGAGGCGCCGCTCGTGCTGGCGGACGAGCCGACCGCCGAGCTCGACCTCCGAAACGAGCAAGTCGTGCTGACTGCGTTGCGCCGGCTGCGGGACGAGTTCGCCAGCACCGTCGTGGTCGTCACACACTCGCCGCGGGTTGCCGAGGCGGCCGATCGCGTGATCGAAATTCGAGATGGGGTCGCCTCGTGACGATTCAGCCGGTCGTCCGTGAGGCGATCGCCGCCTGCCGAGATGTGGA
>JALYLK010000143.1 GCA_030774275.1 Actinomycetota bacterium | reverse complement strand
CTCGACCTTCGCGCCTTCGCTCAGTGACTTGAAGCCGTCACCCGCGATCGCGGTGTGGTGGACAAAGAGATCCTTGCCCTCGTCCTCGGGGGAGATGAACCCATACCCCTTGGAGTCGTTGAACCACTTAACTGTTCCGGTCGCCATAAAAAAACACCTCCTTCTACCTTTCATGAACGGTAGATGGGAGGCGGTTTTGCCGACCAGTTACTCGCTCTGTAGTTCACTCAGGGTAGCAGCCTGGTCGTTTGCAGGACTTTTCGGCTCCGAATCGCGGCCCGCGACGCTTGCGGCGTATCAAATCGATTGCCGGAGGGCTCTGGCTGCGGCCTGCAGGCGGTCGCTTACTTCCCCGAGCTCCTTCGCCGCGACGTCGATGCGCTCTTGCTGGGTGTCTGCGCGCTCGCGTTGGCTTTCAGCCCCCTGGCGCAGAGTCTTCAGCTGCGCCTCCATCTCCTTTACCGTCCGAGTGAGGTCTGCCAGCTGGGCTGCAACGCTCGCTATGTCTTCTTGTGTGGTCGTGACGGTCTCAGTTTAGGCAGTCAGGTCGGTTTGTTGACTCCCTGATTGCGACCGCCTCGATCTCGATCAGCACATCGTCGCGGAAGAGCCCGCTGACCTCGACAAGCGTGCTCGCGGGCGCATGTTCGGTGTAGATGACTCGGCTCGCCGGCGCATCGACGACGTGGCTGTAGCCGAAAGGCTGCGGCAGCATCTCCGGAGCGAGGAAGCGTCTTTCCTTCACGCTCGGGTTGATACCACGTCGTACGCCGCCAGACCGAACGAAGGCCCGCAGAGGTGCGGGCCTTCGTTCGGTAGCTCGGTCTAGGCGGCAGCTCGAGCGCGTCGGCGTTCGAAGCGCTCGATCCGGCTGCCGCGGCTGACGGTTCGCTCCACGCCCGTGTAGGCGGGGTGGCACTGCGAGCAGACCTCGACCTGGAGCGACGGACGCGTCGATCGCGTCTCGAAGGTCGTGTCGCAGTTGCTGCAGCTGACGGTGGTTGCCGCCAGCTGAGGATGGATTCCGGTTTTCATCGTGTTCCTTTCCGTTCTAGGCGGCGATGGCCAGCTCGTCCTCTTCCTCGGGCGCGAGTGCGCCGAGGTCGTCGGTCAGCCTGGCCAGCGCCTGGGTCTCGAGCTGGCGGATCCGCTCGCGCGTCAGGCCGAGCTCTGCGCCGATTGCCTCCAGCGACTTGGGCTCGCCGTCGATGCCGAAGCGCAGCTCGAGAATTCGCCGCTCACGCTCCGGGAGTTGGGCCAGAGCCTCGCGCACCGCGAGACTGCGCAGGGCGTCTTCGGCCAGCGCCTCTGGGTCGTCGGCGTACTCGTCGGCGAACAGGTCGCCAAGCTCGCCGTCGTCGTCTCCGACCGGCGAGTTGAGCGAGGCGCGCGCCTCGGGAACCGAGAGCGCCTCTTCGACGTGCTGCAGCTTCAAGCCGGTCACCTTCGCCAGCTCCTCCGGGGTAGCCGGCCGGCCGAGCTCGGTCTCGAGCTTGCGTGCGTGCCGGTTCAGCGTCTGCCGACGCTCGTGGACGTGGGTGGGGACGCGAATCGTCCGTGCCTGGCCGGCAACCGACCGCTGGACGGCCTGGCGAATCCACCAGGTCGCGTAGGTCGAGAACTTGAAGCCCTTGCGGTAGTCGAACTTCTCGACCGCTCGGTTGAGGCCGATGACGCCGTCCTGGATCAGATCGCCGAACGGCACACCGTGGCCGCGGTAGCGCTTGGCGACGTGGACGACGAGGCGCAGATTGCAGTTGATCATCCGCTCCTTGGCGGCGCGGTCGCCACGCTCGACGCGCTTGGCGAGCGCGACCTCCTGGGCAGCGGTCAGCAGCGGGTAACGGCCGATCTCGTTCATGAACATCTGCAGCGAATCCGCAGATGCCGGAGGCGCGTCTGCCTCGTACGTGCGCTCCTCGGCCGGCTCGCGGATCTCGACGCCGCGCTCCTCGAGGGCAGCATTGAGCGCCTCGAGGTCCTCGGCCTCGAGCTCGTGTGCCTCGGCGAGCGACTCGAGCTCGTCCGTGCGCACGAAACCCTCCTCGGCGGCATCGTCGAGCAGGGTCTGGATTTCAGGGGTTTGCAAGGTGGTACTGATGGTCGTTCCTTTCGTTCGTCGGAATGGACGGAGCGGCTCTTCGCCGAGGGGAGGGGCTTAGTTCGCCGCTCGCGTCCTCTTAATAGAACGATCACGGGGGACTTGGCATTTCCGCTCGGGGTCGCTCTGAGACCCGATCGAAACGCCTTACGAAACTTTTGCAACGAACTACCGGCTCGTTGACAACTGGAGCGTAGTTTCCGCCGCAAAAGCCGTCGAAAAGCTGGGAGGGCCGCCGTCATGTCTAGATTCCTGCCTGTAGGAAAGGGTGTGAAGGGAGCAGCAGGGTTCCTGCTCGCGGCAATACCGGCGCTCGGTGCTGTCCTGACCGGACTCGCCATCACCGGAGGCCTGGTCGGTCACATGGCGCGCGACCACCCGCTGGCCAGCTACGGAGCCTTTGGACTCGCTGTGGTCGCGATCTTCGCGGGCGCCGTCGCCGCATTTGCCTTCCGCGAAGGCTCGACCGAGGAACAGGTCGCGATCTATACCGGCCTTGGTTTGGTGGTCGCGAGCTTGCTCTTCGGCGTCTACGCGGGCGTCCAGACGTGGGGCGACCGGGCGCAACCGAGCATTACGCTGACGCCGAAGGCCGGTCACACGGTTGCCGTCACCGTTCGTGGCTCCGGCCTTCGTTCGAGCGACCACATCGTCGTCGAGGTCGACCAGCTCGTACGTACGCCGAATGACGCAGGACGCTTGACGTGGAAGGCCGGCGAGCCGCTCTACGGTGCCTCGCTCGGGCCAAACGGCGACGGCGCGATCGCCTATTCGGTCGACATTCCGGTACCTGCGGGCGACTACGACGATCTCGGCGCGCGAGCCTGGGTCGGCGACGAGCCAAAAGAGTGCTACGCCAGGGGCAACACGACCGGCTGCGTCCGCGTCCATGTGCCGCGGCCCCAGGAGCGGCCGCAGCTGGCGGTCTCATGGGAGACGTTCGTCCGAGCGCCGCGGCTCCTGATTCGCCTGACGGCCAAGAACTTGCCTCAGCGCCCCACCAAGTCGATGACGCTCCGCGCCTTCGGGATCACGACCGACCACACTCGCCGCGAGCTCGCCGAGTGGTCGCTCGCGCCGAACGCCGAGGGCGAGTTCGACCGCAGGCTGGCAGTCGTCGTCGGTCACGCGTTTGCGGACGTGTGCGTGGTCGCCAGCACGTCGACGCGAGATCCCGCCTGTCCCGCGCCCGCGGAAGACGGAACCGTGTGGTCGCAGCTCGCAGTCCCGCGGTCTGAATTGACAGGTGACTAAACGGTCACATATGCTCCGGCCATGGACGAGGTGTTCAGGGCGCTCGCCGATCCGACCCGGAGGAGCCTGCTCGACGAGCTGTTCAAGGCCGACGGTCAGAGCCTGAGCGCCCTCGAGCAGCGCTTGCCGATGACGCGCTTCGGCGTCATGAAGCACCTCCGCGTGCTCGAGGAAGCCGGGCTCGTGGTCACGAAACGTCGCGGCCGGGAGAAGCTCCATTTCCTGAACCCCGTTCCAATCAGGCTCGTCCACGACCGGTGGGTGAGCAAATACGCCGAGCCCTGGGCTGCCGCGCTCAGTGGGCTCAAGACGACCCTGGAAGGAGTATCGATGGAGAAGGTGTTCGAGGTCTGGATCCGCACCACGCCGGACCGTCTCTGGGAGGCGATCGCGGACAGCGAGATCCGAAAGCAGTACTCGTTCAACCCGCCGCCGGACCTCGAAGGCGAGTTCGCGAAGAGCGAGACTGTGGAGGAAGAACCGCCACGTCGGCTCGTCCAGACGCTCAAGGCGCTCTGGAGTCCCGAAGTTGCGAGCTACCCGGCCACGACGATCACGTACGAGATCGAACCGCGGGGCGAGATGTGTCAGCTGCGCGTGACGCACAGCGGCCTCACCGAGGCGATGAGCGACGAGATCTGGGGCGGTTGGCCGATGATCCTGTCGAGCCTGAAGTCGCTGCTCGAGACCGGCGAGTCGCTCAACCTCATGATCCCGCA
>JALYLK010000142.1 GCA_030774275.1 Actinomycetota bacterium | reverse complement strand
TCGTCGACCCCCGCCCGTTCGCGGTCGGCTCGATCGCGCAGACCTTCGAGGACTATCCCAACGTCGGCACCCTGCTGCCGGCGATGGGTTACGGGCGCAAGCAGATGGAGGATCTGCGCGAGACGATTGCGCGCTCCGACGCGGAGCTCGTCCTGATCGGCACGCCGATCGACCTGCGGCGCTTGATCGAGCTCGACAAGCCGGCGCTGCGAGTCACGTATCGCCTGCAGGAGCTGGACGAGCCCGGGCTCGCCGAGATCCTCGCGGAACGCGGGATCATCGAGACCGCGCTGGTGTGACAACGGTCATAGCGCTCGGCGGCAATGCGCTGATCCGAGCGGGCCAGCGCGGGACCGCGGCCGAACAGCGCGCGAACCTCCGCGAGACCTGCGAGGCGCTGCGGCCGCTCGTAGGCGACGGCGACTTCGTCGTCACGCACGGAAACGGGCCGCAGGTGGGCAACGAACTTGTCCGCCAGGAGCGCGCCGCCGACGAGGTGCCGCCGCTGCCGCTCTACCTCGCGGTCGCGCAGACGCAGGCGGAGATCGGCGCCCTGCTCGAGTCCGAGCTTGCGGCCGTGGCCAGGCGACCCGTCGTCTGCCTGCTCACGCACGTGCGCGTCGACGAGCACGATCCGGCCTTCGAGCTACCGACGAAGCCGGTCGGGCCGTTCTACGCCGAGGAGCAGGCTCGCACGCTCGAGTCAGAGCGCGGCTGGACGGTCGCCCACGACGCAGGCCGGGGATGGCGGCGCGTCGTCCCCTCGCCGGAGCCGCTCGAGATCGTGGAGCTCGAGGCGGTCCGAACGCTGCTCTCTTCCGGCACGATCGCCGTCGCCTGCGGCGGCGGCGGAATTCCCGTCTCGTCGCGGAACGGCCGCCTCTCGGGCCTCGACGCCGTCATCGACAAGGATCGCGCCTCATCCGTGCTCGCGATCGCGCTCGGCGCCGAGCAGCTCGTGATCATCACGGACGTCGATGCCGTTTCCCGCCACTGGGGCACGGAGGCGCAGGAGGAACTTCGTGAGCTGGACGCCGGAGCTGCCGAGGCGCTCCTGCCCGAGCTGGCGACCGGCTCGATGGGCCCGAAGCTCGAGGCGTCGCTCGCGTTCGCGCGAACAACGGGCCACGATGCGCTGATCACATCCGCCGCCTCCCTTGCCGAGGCGCTGGCCGGGCGCGCCGGTACTTGGATCAAGCCGTAGCACCGGTCTTTTGGGTCGGAAAGGCCGCCGAAACGATGGTTTTGGCCAGGCAAGCGCTTCAATACGATTCCGGCCGGTGTCGGCAAAAGCAACATCCATCGACTCGGGCGTAAGCAGATTCCCGACATCGCCCCGGGCGCGACGATTCGGTGTCGTGCTCACCGGCGCGCCGCTCGGTTGGATCGCGGCGGCGGGGGCGCTCTGCTTCGCCGTCAACGTCTTCTTCTCCCGCTATCTCTTCTGGGACAGCTATCTCGATCTGACCGGCGGACGGTTTGTCGCGCACCACGGGATACCTCGGCACGAGGCGCTCACGACCGCCGCGCAGCGAAACTGGATCGACCAGCAGTGGCTCGCCCACTGGACGTACTACGAGCTGTGGACACTAGGGGGGTATCCACTTGTCGCCGGCGTCTCGTCGCTTCTCGTCGCTTCCGCGTTTGCGCTTCTCTGCGCGCTTCTCGTTTCTCGGAAAGTCCCTGCTCAGAGGGCGTTTCTCTGGACACTAGTCGCGTTCGTCGTCTGCTTCGGCAACACGGTCATCCGGGCGCAGAGCTTTGCGTATCCGCTCTTCGTACTTCTTCTGTGGTTGATCCTTGCCGACGCACGTCGTCCGGGTCCTAGGTTCCTGCTCGTCATCCCGCTCTTGGTCCTCTGGTCGAACCTTCACGGCACGGTTTTGCTCGCGACCGGCCTCGTCGTCGGCTATTCCGGGAGCCACCTGTTCTTAGCCACGCGCGCACGCAGGCCGCATCTCGCCGCCGTTTATCTCCTGGGGTCAGTTGCCGCTGCAGCGGCGCTCTTCGCGAATCCGTATGGGCCATCGATCGTCCACTACTACCGCGCCTTGATCGGCAATCATGTCGTCGGCCACTACATCGTCGAGTGGGCGCCGCCAAGCCTCTGGTCCATCGTGAGCCTCGGCTTCTTCGTCCTGTTGTTCGCCGTGATCGCCGTCGCCGCGTACGGCGTTGGCCGTGGGTGCCGGCTCACGCCTACACTCGTTGTGATTGTCGCCTCCCTCGCGCTCCTGGCCACTCGAGGCGTTCGTTATCAAGCGTGGTTCGCGCTCGCCGGCGTGGTTCTGGCCGGAGAAACCCTGGCCGTGGTTCGACCTGCTCCGCCTGAGCTCGCAGCGCACGTCCGACGGGTGGGTTCGCTTGCAATTCTGGTTTTTGCGGTAGTTGCAGCCGGTGTTCTCAGCCGCACCAGCGATGCAACGTTTGAGCGTCTCGTTCCACGCAATGCAATGTCGGCTGCGGCGGCGTACACGGCGTTGCACCCCGGATCGACCATCTTGGCGGACGACCAGTCATCCTCGGCGCTGCTTTGGCTCTATCCGCAGACAGCCGGTGACGTCGCGTTCGACGCCCGCCTCGAGCAATACGCCAACGGTCCCCTACGGGATTGGTTCACCTATATCAACGGCAGCCAGCCGGGCTGGCCCGCGCTCGCGGCGTCGTATGACGTCCTCGTGGCCTCGCGGAAGGGGAACCCGAACCTGGTTGCGAGGCTCGAGAAGCTTAGCGGGTGGCGCATCATCGCTGTGGACGAGCAAGGCATCGCCCTCGTGCGCGCGCCTAGACGATCGGGCGAGTGAGACTAGCCCCAGGGGGGTGGCGAGCCGACGCGCGGGCGGGACCAAATATCGACAAGGGTTATCACTCGAAAGAAAGGCCGTAACGTGACCTTCGTCGTGCTTATCATCATTGCCGCGCTTTTGCTCGGCGGGCTCTGGTACGTCCGCGGACGCGGACGCAAGACCTAGCAAACCGCCATAGCTTTAACCGCAGCCATTGCTCCACGGCAAGGCGGTGACCGGGAGCATGGTTATCGTCGCCGGGTTGAACCCGCGCGCCTCCGCATTGCGCGCCCGCGTCTTGGCGACGTCGGCGCGGGTCGGGCCACTCGAGGTGGCTGTCGCTATCGGTGCTGCGCTCGCCGCGGTCGCCGGGACGATCGGAGCCGACACTCGCTGGCTGCCCGCCCTCGGCCGGATCATCATCAACCGAGGCGAGATACCCGACGGCGTCCCTTACGCAAGCGCGCCGTCGGCAGGCTGGCACAACGTCCCGGTACTGGCGGAGTTGATCTTGCGTGGACTGACGAGCGCGGCGGGCGATCGCGGCTTGCTCGCAGCGCAAGTCGTGGCGGTGGCCGCAGCCCTGGCGATCCTTGCGTGGGACCTGCGCCGTGGCGGAGCCGATGACCTCGCCGGGGCGCTCGTCCTGCTCATGGTCGTGCTCGGCGCCCTGCAGGCGCTGGTAGTCATCCGCTCCCAGCTCTTCTCGGTCTTGTTCTTTCCAGCTCTCGTCGCTCTTCTACGTATCGAGGCGCGCAAGCCCAGCGCTCGAGTGTGGCTGTTGCTGCCCCTGCTCGCGCTCTGGTCGAATCTGCATGGCGCTGTCCTAATCGGCCTGGCCGTTGCCGCTGCATATCTCGTCCTCGAACGCGGGCGCCGACAGCCATTTCTTGGCGCGGCTGTTTTAGGCGGATCTGCGTTTGCCGTCTGCGCCACCCCCGCGCTCCAGCACACGCCCGACTATTACCTCGGCGTCCTCCACAACGAGGCGGCGCGTCGGGGGGTTCAGCTTTGGGCGCCTCTCTCGCCCAGCTCAGGGTTCGATCTGCTCCTCTTGGCCACGGGAGTGACGCTTGCCGTGCTTGCGCTGCGAGCCCGTCCGGCGCTCTGGGAGACAGTCGCGCTCGTGGGGCTGGCCGTTCTGACCGTCCGCACAGCGCGCAGCGGGATCTGGCTGCTGTTCTTCATGGCAGCACCGGCAGCGCGAGCCCTGCGCTTCGGCCCCGGCCGCTCGGTGCGGCTGGCGGCGCCCGCGCTCGCGTTGAGCGCCGCACTTGGGGCACTGGGACTGGTGCGTGGACCGCTTTCGACAGGTGCCGGCAGACCGCTGCTCGACCAGGCCCTGCAGCGCGCCCACGGAACGCCGATCCTGGCCGACAGCGTCCTCGCGGAGCAAGTCGCAATGGCCGGCGGGCGAGTCTGGATGAGCAATCCGCTCGATGCATTCAGGCCCCGAGACCAGCGCCTGTACCTCGACTGGCTCGCCGGGCGTTCGACCGGGGACGCAGCGCTTGAACGCACGCCGAGGGTCGCGTTCGTCCAACGCCATAGCGATGCCGCGCGCAGACTCGAGCACAGCCGTCGCCTGCATCGGATTGCTTCGGACGCGAACGCCGTTCTCTACGTCAAGCTAAGGTGAGGTGCAGTTCAGGGTGCCGCGCTTCGCTGTCGGCACGCGCAGCCGGCCGTTCGGTGGGGCGACGAGGACGAGGTGGCCCCTCCGGTCCCGGGCGACGACGCGTCCACGGACATCCAACCCGGCTGGGACGACCGCATAACCGACGTTGACATAGCCGGCTGCATCGCGCAACCGGCCGGCTCGGTCAGCCCAGATCCGCTGCTCGCCGAACACACTGCCGAACACGGGTGTGCAGACGTAGTACACGCGAGAGATCGACAAGTTGTTGAACGCGGTCTCGAAGGCAGCCAGATTCGACGCTCCCGGACCGGCAACGAGAACAACACCGCTGCTCGGCTTGGCCCGGTCGACCCAGTCTCGGTCTGCTGGAAGAACAGCCGCGGTTGCCCCCCTGGCGGCTCCGACGATCCTTGACCTCACAAGGGCAGACATCAAAACGAAGACAAGCAACACAAGGACACTCACGCCCACCGTCCGATTTCGGATCAACACAAAGATCAGCGCGAACAGGCCGGCGATGCAGACCGCTGCGAAAGTCGCATGCGCGACTGGCACGATGGTGTTGCCGACGGCCCTCCCGTACGGTTGAAGCGCAAACGAATCCGCGACGATCGTGTTGTTGATGACTGACCGAAAGGGAATCAAGGCGGGCAGCAGAGCGGCGACCGCCGCGGCCGCCTCATACACACGGAATGGCACTTTTGAACGCGGCAGGCGGACGACGGCGAGCAGGGCGATTAGGAACAGCGGTACGACATAAAAGAAATATCGCTCGTGGATTCTTGGGATCTGCGCGGTTCGAACCACAAAATCACCAAAGAAGCCGACCTCGAGTAGTAGCCAGGCGGTGACGCTGGCGGCGACGGAAGCGAAGATGCCAACTTCGCGTCGCGCGCCGTACTTGAAGAACGCATAGGCGGCGACCAGTGCGCCGACGAATGGGACCACTCCCACCCCCAGATCCAGGCCTGCCAAATGCCGGACCGCTTGTTCGACGACGCGCCAAAGGCTCGGGGAGCCATCTTTCAGGACTCCGCCGTAGATACCTGTCAGCGCGAATACACGCCCGGTTCCAACGAGCACGAGCAAACCGGCGGCGAAGCCGATGAGCAACCGATGCTGCCTCCACAAATCCGACAGCGATTGAGATATCGCCTGGGCCGATTGTCTGCGCGCGAGCGCAGTAGCGAGAAGGACGGCAGTCAAAGCAGCAGGGTAGAGAACGATGAGCTGCAGACGGGCAGCACTCGCGGCGCCGATTGAGACTAGAAGCACCGCATCGCTGCGCACGCCCGGGGAGCGCACCGCGACAAGCATCGCCCACACGCTCGCCAAAAAGAGCGGATACGCGAGATTCTCGCTCATGACGAGCGCCGAGTAGTACATCAGCGGAGCAAGAGCCGAGACACCAGTGACGACGAGCGATGAGCGCCGCGGGAGCACGAATCGCGCGACCATGTAGATCGGGACGATCGAGAGCGACATCAGGACGGCATTCACGATCTTGATCCACTCGTACGCGGTAGGGGCCGACGCACCCAGCGCATAGATTGGCGCCAACACCATTGAATACAGCGGGGACAGCGACAGACCCTGTTTGCCGAATAGCGCAAGGTGGCCCGTCTGGCCAAGGCTCTGGGCCAGCTTCTGGTAGCCAAGTTCGTCCATAAAGACCCACGGACCTTGAACCTCGCTGAGCAGCATGATCCGCAACAAGACGGAAAGGCCAGCGATCGCGAACAACCAGAGTGTGACGCTGGCGCGCCCAAGCCCAACTCCCTCTAGTTGGTTCACCTGCGGCCGCTCATCGAGATTGGCACGGCTTCGCTCAGCCCCGGCAGATGCGATGGCCACGAGCCAAGACTAGGCGCCGTTCCGGTAGTCACACACCGCCGATAGTGCGGGGTCGGCGATACGAACGGTGGGTGTTCGCCAGCAAAGGCACCGGCACCCTTTCCCCCGCTGATTACCCCGAAGGGGTGGGGCAGACCAGCCTTTCGCGGGTGTGCCGAAACCTATTGGCCCGATAGACAAGAGCAGTAGGAAAGGCACATCACCTTCGAGGGGAGAAAGGAGAGCCAAATGATTCAGACTCTCGCGGCGAGGATTCAGCTGGCGAAGATGCGGGCCGAGGATGGCCAGGCGCTCGTCGAGTACGCGCTGATCATCTCGCTCATCGCCGTTGTCGCCATCGGCATGCTGACGCTCACGGGCAACAACGTCAACAAGATCCTGAACTCGATCGCCAACGCGCTCTAGGACACGTTGGTGCGCGAAACCGGCGCCGGCGGAACAGCGGCATAACAACTCTTTGCGTCGGTGGCCGAGGAGGTTCTCGGCCACCGACCTGCGGAGTCGCCGCTGCTGTCGGCGTCAGCACCGGACAAGAGCACTACGAAAAGCACATCACTTTCGACATCAGTTTCGAGGGGAGAAAGGAGAGCCAAATGATTCAGACTCTCGCGGCGAGGATCCAGCTGGCGAAGATGCGGGCCGAGGACGGCCAGGCGCTCGTCGAGTACGCGCTGATCATCTCGCTCATTGCCGTGGTCGCAATCGGCATGCTGACGCTCACCGGTAACAACGTCACCGGAATCCTGAACACGATCGCGAACGCGCTCTAGGACTCGTTTGGAACTCGAATCCGGCGCCGGCGGGTCTGCGGCACACCGACTTGCGAAGACGGCCGAGAAGATTCTCGGCCGTCGAGCAGCGGAGTCGCCGCTACTGTCGGCGCCGACGCGTTCTGGCCTCAGGCTCGCCGCCGACAAGGTCTTGTTCGGGGCGCTTCCCCCGTTAACCCTTACCTTGCTCCTCATTGCTCGCTTCGCCATCGGCAAGCACTTCGGCTTCGACTACAAGCCCCTCTGGGAAGCATCCCGCCACGTCTTCCACGGCGACTCGCCGTACCCGCTCCCGCACGCATCGGCCCTTCGTAACGAGCAGCAATTCGTCTATCCACCCATTGCGGCCGTGATGGCTGCGCCGTTCGCGGTCTTGCCGTTCATCGTCGCGGCGATTCTGTTCGCCGCCGTCGAGGTCGTTGCAACCGTGCTGACGCTGCGAGTGCTCGGTGTTCGAGACTGGCGCTGCTACGGGCTGGCGCTGCTCTGGCTGCCCGTGATTGAGAACATTCTGATCGGCTCGATCAGCAGCCTTCTCGCGCTAGGGCTCGCTGTCGCCTGGCGCTACCGAGACAGTCGTTGGACCGCCCCTCTCGTAATCGCGGCGGTGATCAGCGCGAAGGTATTTCTCTGGCCTGTTCTCCTGTGGCTGGTCGCGACGCGACGCGGTATGGCCGCGACGCGCGCGCTCGTCATCGCGCTTTTCGCGGTTGTCGGTTCTTGGGCGCTGATCGGTTTCGCCGGTCTCGGGTCGTACCCGCGGCTTCTCGATGTCCTTTCCCGCCTCGAGCAGTGGAAAAGCTACTCGGCGGTCGCATTCGGCCTCGTGCTCGGGCTTTCGGCAGGGGAGGCGCGGGCGCTCGCGCTGGTCGCCTGTGCCGTCGTCCTCGTCGGGGTCGTGCTGTCGGTTCGCCTGCGCCCCGGGAACCCGGATGCCGACAGGCAGGCATTCATCCTCACGATCGCCGCTGCATTCCTCTTCTCTCCGATCATCTGGATGCATTACCTCGCGATCCTGGTCGTCCCGATCGCGCTCACGAGGCGAACGCTTACGCCTCTCTGGT
>JALYLK010000141.1 GCA_030774275.1 Actinomycetota bacterium | reverse complement strand
GTAGACCACCCCACGTGTTCAGCACCTTGCGGCCCTGCTCGCGGACGATCGTGTACGTGAGACCGTTGTGCCGCACGTAACGCTTCGCGTCTGAGCTGAAGTCGTCGGTGTTGACGCCGATGAAGGTGATCCGGTCGCCATATTCGCGAGAGTATTTCTGCAGGCGCTTCGACTCGTACGGGCACGCGTAGCACCAGGACGCGAAGAAGTCGAGCACGCGCGGCTTCTTGATCGCCGCGAGGTCGACCTCTCCCCGCCCGTCGAGCCGGGGGAGCGTGAAGTTGGGCGCGGTCGGGCGCTTACCCTGGGAGAGTTGCGCAGCGACACCGCCGCCGGGATCGTGCGTCAGCTTCCAGATGAGCAGGACGAGCAGCCCAGCGACGGCCGCGAGCGCGAGCGCCTGCAGGGCGAGACGAGCGGGCCTGGCACTCATGCCGAAACGATGAAGACGGTGGTGCCGATGCTGACGTGGCGGAACAGCCATTCGGCCTGGGGAATACGCATCCGGATGCACCCATGAGAGGCCGAGTAGCCGATCGAAGCCGCGTCAGGGGTGCCGTGGATGCCGACGCCCGGCGCGCTCAGGCCCATCCAACGCGTTCCGAGTGGATTGCCTGGCCCGGGCGGCACCGGCTTCAGGCCCTGGGCCCAGGGTGAGCTTGGCGGGTACCACCAGGGGTTCCGCCACTTGACCACGATCCGAAAACGGCCGAGCGGGGTCGGGTAGCTCGACTGTCCTGTTGCGACCTGGAACACCCGCCATGGACGCATCCCGTTATAGAGGTCGAGCTGATTGGAGGCCCGTTTGATCACGATCACCGGACCCAAGTTCGTCCGTGTGATCGCCGGCGCGGTCATCTTCTGACCCAGCCGCAGCGGCCCACGTTTGTTCGCCAAAAGGGAGCTGGCGATTGCCGCTTCGGCGCGGCGGCGATAGAGCGTCAGTCCGACGACGGGCTTCGCGATCCAGGGACGCAAGTTGCGGAGGTAGAGCTGCGCATCGACGGGCTTCGTATCGAATCGCTTCGCGACCACGGCGACGTATGTGTGGACGCGCAACCGGTTCACCGACACGACGAGCGGGACGTGCGCTCCAGGCACGGCGCTTCCTGCGCGAGCGACCGCCTCCCCGATTCGAGCCGAGGCTCCGAGCTGCGCGGGCTCCGGCGTCAGCCGGTGACCTCGCACGATCAAGACGAGCGGCAGCGAGAACGACTGGTTCAGTGCGACGTAAGCGTCGTCAGCAGTCATGCCCCCGACCGGGAGACCGCCGATCGTGACCCCCGCGGCAATCAGCGGAATCGACGTCGTCGTGCCGGTCGTGGCCGTTGTTCCGGTCGTTCCCGTCGTCGCCAGCAGCGACAGCGGTCGCGCGCCCGACGCCATCGCGGCGGCGAGCAGCCCCGCAGCCGCGAGCGCGAGGGCAAAAACCCCTGCGAGTCCCGCACGTCTCACGGCGATCATTGTAGGAAGAGCCGCGGATCGTCGCTGACGACACCGTCGACGCCGAGGGCGACGACTTGGCTGAGCAGCTCGGCCTCGTTCACGGTCCACACCCAGACCGCGGCGCCCGCGGCGTGGCACCGATCGACAGCGGCTTGCGAGAGGACGCCGTGGTGGAGCATCGCCACGTTCGCACCGGTCGACTCGAGCCAGCGCGGGAGACGACGCGGTAGGGCGCGGCCGAGCAGGCGCACGGCAGCGGGCACGAGCGGCGCGAGCAGGCGTCGGCGCGTCAGGCCGTGGCGATCCTCCGGATAGGTGAGCCCGACAGCGAGCCGCGGCTCCGTCTCTCGTAGGTCGTGGAGCGCGCGCCAGGAGAACGAGCTCGCAACCGCGCGATCGACCAGGCCGTAGCGACGGATCGCCGCGGCAACCTCGTGCCCGTGCCGCTCGCATTTGACATCGGCGTGCAGACCGACCTCTACCGACGCCAAGAAGCCGAGCGCGTCCTCGAAGGTCGGCAGCTGCGGCACGACCTCTCGCAGCTCCTCGAGCCGGAGTCCACGGACGTGCCCGGTAGCGCGGCCGTGGCTTACCTCGAGGAGGTCATCCGAGTGGGCGAGCACGAGAGTGCCGTCGACGAGGTCGAGAACGTCGAACTCGACGAAGTCGACGCCAACCTCGAGCGCCCTCCGGAACGCTGCCAGCGTGTTCTCGGATGCGAGCGCCGAGCCGCCCCGATGGCCGATCCGCAAGAACCGCTCGCCGCGACGAAGCTCGGTCAAGTCCTGCGGATGACCACAACCGCGCAGTCGTCCGTGAGATCGCCACCGGTGAAGGCGCGGCAATCCTCGACCACAGCTCGCGCGAGCTCTGCGGCCGGCAGCAAGGCGTGGGCCGAGAGCAGGGCGTCGAGTCGCTCCTCGCCGTAGAGGGCCCCGTCGCGACGGGCTTCGATGACCCCGTCGGTATAGAGAACGAGCGCGCCCCCCACCGGCAGGCGCTCCCGCTTTTCGTCGTATGCCTGCCCTGCATCGACCCCGAGGGCGAGGCCGCTCGCCTCGAGCGCGGTCACCTCGCCTGCCGGCGTGACGATCCGCGGGCGCGGGTGGCCGGCGCAGCCGCACGCGACGTCGCCGGAGCCGGGATCGACTGTCACGTAGACCATCGTGATGAACTTGCTCAGCGCCACCTCGCCGACCACTACCTCGTTTGCAGCCGCGAGAAAATCACCCGGCTCCGGGTGCTCGCGAGCGAGGGAGCGAAAGACGAACTTCGCCATCGCCATATCGGCGGCTGCGTCGATTCCGTGGCCGGTGACGTCGCCCAGCGCAACTGCGAGGCGATCGTCGTCGAGCCTGAGGAAGTCGTAGACGTCGCCGCCGACGTCGAGACGGGCCGAAGACTCGTACACCCCGCCGAGCTCGATGCCCTCGATCTTGGGATAGAAACGTGGCAGGAGCGACCGCTGCATCGTGTCTGCGAACCGCTTCTGCTGCTGGTAGAGCCTGGCGTTCTCGAGCGCCAGGGCAGCCTGGCCGACCACGGAACGTGCCAGCTCGAGGTCCCCGCTCCCGAGCGGCCGGCCCGGGTCGAGCGAAAGCAGGGTCAACGTGCCGAGCAGCTCGCCAGACGTCGAGATCGGGACGATCGCTGCCGTCGAGCCACGCTCCAGGAAGGGCACGAGCAGCCCATAAGCGCCTTCGAGCTCACGCGCGATACGAGGGTCGAGCAGCAGCGGCCCCCCGGCGAAGAGCCCGCGGAGGCGCGGTGACAACGGCTGCGGCCTGAGCAAGATCGTTTCGACCGCCTCGGTCAGGCGCTCGTCGCGGACGTGGAGAGCCTGGGTGAGGAGCGCTTCGCCACGCTCGTCGGGCATTCGGACTCCAACCGCGTCGAGCTCTAACAATTCGGCGAACGTTCGCACGAGCGCCTCGAGCGTCGTCTCTAGCGAGAGACTCTGGGCGAAGGTCCGCGAGATCTCGTAGAGCGAGCGCAGGGTCCGGGAGGCCTGCTGCTCCGCCTCCAGGGCCTCTCGACGCTCGCTCTCGCGCTGCTTGACCTGTTCGTGCAGCCGCGCGTTCTGGACGACTACCGCGAGTTGCGCCGCGAGCGCGGTGACCAGATCGAGCTCGTCCGGCGTCGGCGTTCGCCCTGGCTGCGGGTAGATGGCAAGCAGCCCGATCAGATCCTCGCGGACGCGAAGTGGCAGGCCAACGGCCGCCTCGATGCCGGTCTCGGCGAGCTGCTCGCGGACAGGCGCCAGCCTGGGATCGGCAGTCGCGTCTTCGATCAACATCGCGTCATGCCCGCGCAGCGGGCCGCGCGCGAGCTCGACCAGACGCTCGGCGACCGGGGTATGCGGGCCGGCGAGGCCGCGCCCTGCAGCCTCCAGCAGGCGATCCTCTTCCGGCTCGAGCAGATACACCGCGAGGCGCTCCGCGTCGAGCAGCTCGGAGATCCGCTCGATCGCGGTCTCCAGTGTGTGCGAGAGCGAGAGTTGCGCGATCGCCTCGCCGACGACGGCGACGAGCGCCCGGCTGCGCTGCAGCTCGACCGACTGCCGGTGCGCCCATTCGCTCGAACGCAAGGCGTGCGCCGCTCGCGCCGCAAAGGTCGTCAGAGCGTCGAGCACCTCGTCCGACGGTACGACGGGCTGCTCGAACCGGAGTTGCAGCACGCCGAAGGCCGGCTGACCGAGTTGCAACACCCAGGAGCCTGAGGCGGTCGAGAAGGCTGTCCTGGCACCGAGCGCTTCGACGACACCGCGCTCGTCGGGCTCCTCGGAGCCGAACGCCCCGGCGAGGTGGGGCTGCAGATCGTCGTCGAGCCGCCAGACGGCGGCGCTCCTTGCGCCTGTTCCCTGAACGGCCAGCCGCGCGATCTCCTCTGTTGTGCGCTCCTCGTCGAACGCGCTGGCCAGGGCGTCGCCGCCGAGTCGCAGCAGGTCTCCTGCCGGCAGCTCGTGTGCACCAGCCCCGTTTCCGCCTGTACCGGCGAGCGCGACCGCGGCATGCTCGGCCGCGAGACGGCCGATGGCCTCGTCCGCGGCCGTGAAGGACCGCGCGTGCCGAAACAGCTCCAATCGCCCGAGCTCACGATCGCCGAAGGCGATCGGCAACTCGAGCGCAACACCGAACCCGAGCCGCTGCCCGGCCGAGCGCAATGCGTCTGGACCGGCGTCAGCAGCGGTTCGCGAACCCTGGAGTTCCGCGGCGACGGAAGTTGACGATGCCGAGACCGCGCGGGCCTCGAGCAAGCCGCCCTCGTCGTTCGGTACCCGCACGACAACGATGTCGGCTGCAGCGGCAACCAACGTCGCATCGGCGATCGATCGCAGCACGTCGTCAAGCGAGCTCCCCTCGGCAACCCTCCTGAGCGCGCGCGCCAGCTCGCCGAGCCCCGCTGTGGTCTCGGTCGAACCCGTTGTCTTGGCCGGCTCGCTGCTCATCGTCCCCCAGCCCGAAGTATGGCCGCACGCCGGCGAACGTTGCCGGTCAGGCCACTAGTGGCCTGACCGGTGATGTTGCCCGCTTCCTGGGTCGCGAGCATCAAGCCAGTGGCCACGATCGTCCGCAGGCAAGGCCGGCAGCCTTGACAAGGGCGAGCGCGGACTCTGGCGCAGCGTGATCGCGGGCCAGGGAGCAGGCGGACGTTGCCGGTTAGGCCACTAAACTCCCGTCGATGGCTGAGCCCGCAAGAAAGCCGCCGCCTGACGTACCTGTCTACGACCCCGGCGCCGTCAGTCGCGAATATCGGCGCCAGCGAGCGAAGCGAGAGCACCGCGAGCAGCGTACGCGCGAGCGCCGGGCGGCGAACGTTCGCTTCTGGCTGATCGCGTTTGCCCTGCTTGCGCTCAGCATCTACCTGGGCATCGCCATGTGGCACCAGGTGCAGAGGCTGTTTGGGCTCTAGTGGTCTGGCCGGCGACGTTGCCCGCTTCCTGGGTCGCGAGCACCAAGCCAGAGGCCGCGATCGCCCGCCGGCAAGGCTGGCAGCCTTGACACGGGGGAGCGGGGACTCTGGCGCAGCGGGATCGCGGCCCAGGGAGCCGGCAACGTTGCCGGTCAGGCCACTAGTGCGCCAATGCCCGGGCGAAAGGCCGCCAGGCTTCCGTCTGCCAGGACTCGCCGCCGCACATCGGGCAAGGCGGGAGCTCGCGGTGGACGGTGACTGAGTGCCCGCAATCGACGCAGCGGAACACCCCTTTCGCATGGTCGCCGGCGGCGGCAGAAAGCGGAACTTCGTCGCCGTCGGCAGCTGTGGTCGGCCGTTCGCGGGATGCGTTCACCCCGACCCCCTTGGTCGGCAACGTATGTATCTAACCACGAAGATGCCCATACTTCCTTCGTGGCCACCGAGCAACCCGCCCCTCCGAGCACCGGCGTGAGCGCCAGACAGGTCAGTCGCGGCGACCGCTTTACAGGCGCCGGCATGACCGCGGCGGGCGAGCGGGCGACCTGGATCTCCGGCCTGGTGCTCAGCCTCTCGGCGTTCACTGATTGGTACGCGGGGTCCGGGTCGGTCGGCCCGACGATCGGTGTGATCGGCTGGCATACAGGCACCCTCGGCAAGCTCGTCTTCTTCATCGGCCTGGCGGTCATCGCCCTCGTGGCCTTGCGTGAGGCCGGGATCGAGCTGCCGCCGTCAGTTCCGGAAAGCCTGGTCGTGATCGCACTGGGCTCACTCTCGACGATCTTCGTCTTGATCCGCCTCATCTCGATCCCGGACACGTTTTTGCCGGCAAGCGGGCGCGGGATCGGGATCTGGATCAGCCTGCTGGCCTCGCTCGCCGTGATCGGCGCAGGGCTTCTGAGAGCCAGCGAAGAGCTATAGCTCTCAGGCTCCTGGCCGGCCCGCCTCCCGGCCGGCGAAGCCGGCCTCCGGCGCGCCTCGCGCCGCTGACTGCGGCGTGCTCGGCGGGCCCGTGCTCTAAGCACTGTTCCCGCCGGCCCGCCACCGCCAGCGACGCGCCAGGAAGCTGAGAGCCAGGGCAATCAGGACACCGAGCAAGGCGCCGCCGAGCACGTCGAGCGGGTAGTGCACCCCGACATAGACGCGCGACCAGGCGATCGCTGCGGCGAGGAGGAAGAACGCCGGCGCGGCGCGCGGGGCGTAGAACGACAGCATGGTCGCGCAGGCGAAGCTCGCCGTCGCGTGGCCGGACGGGAAGGAGTTGTCGTGCGGCGCGTTCACGAGCGGCTTCGGCGTCGCGTAAACCTCCGAAGGCCGCGCCCTACCGATCCACTGCTTGAGCCCGGAGGAGATGAGCTGCGCGGCCAAGTCGGCGAGCGCGACCTGTGCGAACAGCCACGGCCTTCGCCACCAGACGGCGAGCACGAGCGCGATCGCCAGCCAGACCAGGCCCTGACCACCGATCCAAGACAGCCCTTCGAAGACCGGGTTGAGCCAACCGACCCGATGATGGACGGTCCAGCGCTCGAGCTGGTGGTCGTAGCTCAGGCCGGTAGCAGCTGTTTTGCGTGCTCGATCAGCTGCTGCGGGTCAAATGGCTTGCCGAGGAACCCCTGCGCGCCGCGGGCTGTCGCGTCCTCGGCGCTCTTCTCGTCGACTTTGCCGCTGAACATGACGACCGGTATCGCCCCGACGCCGTGGCGATCTTGAACCCGCCGGAGCATTTCCCAGCCATCGACCTCCGGCATCATCACGTCGAGGAGGATGAGATCGGGGGAAACCTCTTCGAGCACCGCCAATCCTTGCTCCGCGCTGCTCGCCTCTCGCACCGAGTAGCCCTCCATCTCGAGGTTGACCCGGACGTATTCGCGGACGCGCTCGTCGTCGTCGACGATCAGGACGATCGGACCCTGCTTGGCAGCACCGCCCGGGCCGGAACGGTTGAGGAAGTTGTCGAGGTCCAGGCGGCGATAGCGCCGGTGCCCGCCGGGCGTGTAGAAAGCCGGCACGCGACCCTGGTCGGACCACTTGCGAATAGTGCTCTGGGCGACACCGAGGTACCTCGCCGCCTGCCCGAGCGTCAGCCAGTCCGGGTCGCTCGGCGGAGCGCTCCTCCCGGGAAATTCTCGGCGGGCCATGTCGGCAAAGCTACCCAAAGCTGCCGCTTCTTAACCAGGGAGGGTCTGAGGGAATACCGCTCGTCGCCGGGGTGCGATGCTCGTTCTCAGGCAAGGACGCAGGGAGGGCGCGTACCCATAGGTACGCGCGCGATCGAGGACGCCGCCTGGGGGCGAGCAGCGCGGCCCGGCGACACAGGCTGTATTTCGTCAGGCTCCCTATGGAGAGGTGGCTGTGAGCGCCGGAAAGGTCCTGAGCGAGGTCTGCTGGCCGCCCGGGTGCGGGTTGTCGTGCAGCGCCTGACCGAGCGCGATCCCGACCCCAAAAGCAACGACCAGCGCGAGGCCGAGAAGAATCTTGTTCCGCGGACCCCGCTTCCGGGCACGCCGCCGGTCGGTCAGCTCGCGCGAGCGGCTAGTGCTTTCGGGGCTCACGGCTCGTAGTCGACGGCGCCGCGCGAATAGAGGTGAAAGGCCGCGTCCGTCATCGTCGAGAGCCGCCGCGGCCAGCCCCGCGCCGGCTCCGTCTCGGCGATTGCCTCGCGGGCCCAGGGCTCAGACGTCGCATAGGCGTCCGCGAGCTCGGCGAGCGTGAAGCTCTGGCCGACACGACGGCGCAGCTCCGCGGTGACGGCATCGAGCTCGGCGAGCATCGGCTCGGCGCGCGGAGTCTCAGCCAGGTCTTGCTGGAGCCGGCCGTAGCCAAGCTCCCATTCGCGGCGGGTCTGATCGAGGGCGATCGGCATGCCGTGAAACTTATTCCGCGGTGCAGCAACCTGAATCCGGCCAGAGCCCGTCGAGCTCTGCGACGATCCGCTCGCCGAGCTCGTAGCCCGGGCGCGCAAGTGCGAAGGCGGCGTGCGCATGCAGGCATTTCAGGCTCCCGGTGCGCGTCGATCCTGCGATCCCTCCGGGAAGCTCGGCCCGCAACTGTCGCTGCTCGTCGTTCGCTCGCTCGAGACTCTTGGCGAGTGCAGGATCCTCTCGAGCGGCCCGCGTCCAGCGCTCGACACCGCCGTCCGCCTCGAGCCGGGAAATCGCCGCGACCAAGTGCGGGCAGGTGAGGTAGTACGTGGTCGGGAACGGGGCGCCGGTCGCATCGCGTGGCCATTGCTCAGTGACGGCCGGGCGGCCATAGGGACAGCGGACGACTACGCGCCGAAAGGCGCGGGGCGGACGACCGAGCTGTCGCGCAACGACGGACTCATCCTTCATCTCGCTTGATGGTATGCCGAGCGTGGTTCCACGCTCCGATCCCCTTGACGATGAACAGACGCTCGCCGGACTTGACCAAGCCGAGTCGCCGTGCCTCTCGCACGAGCGCCGCGTCTCCCGTGGAGCCGGCCAGCCTGCGCTCGAGCTGCCGCCGCTCGTTGCGGAGGCTCCTGACCTCGGCGGAGCGCTGGACGAGCGTATGCCGCGTGTCGACGTACGTGCGAAGCGGACTGTAGTAGAGAAGACCGACGAGGCAAAGCGCTCCGACCCCGAGCCAGCGGCGGACGAGGACGGCGCGGCGCGGGCGACGGCGCCTCCGCTTCTTCGCTGGAGCGGCCATGGGCCGTCGATGTTCGAGCGCGCGACTCGGGGTCCTGCTCGCCGTTTCAAGACGACGCTCGCGGCTTAGACGGTCTCGACCTTGATCACGTTCGTCGAACCGGCGACGTTGACCGCCGTGCCCGCCGTGATCACGACGCGGTCGCCCGGCTCGACGACGCCGGCCTGCCGCGCGGCTTCGACCGAGCGGTCCCACAACTCCTCGACATCGGCGCACTGGGGGATCCGCAGCGGGATCACCCCCCACTCGATCGCCATCTGCCGCCACGCGTACTCGTGGTGTGTGAGCCCGAGCACCGGCCGGCGCGGCCGCAAGCGCGCGACCGCCGAGGCGGTGCGGCCGCTGAAGGTCGGGACGAGGATCGCCGCCGCACGAAGCGTCTCCGCGAGATCGCAGGCGCCGTTCGACATTGCTTGCCCCACGGTCGGCTCCTCGCCCGCCTCCGGCAGCTGGTGCCTGTACCCGAGGCTCGGCTCGACCGCCCGGGCGATCCGAGTCATCGTCGTCACAGCCTCGATCGGGAACTCGCCCACGGCCGTCTCGCCGGAGAGCATCACCGCGGAGGTGCCGTCGAGAATCGCGTTGGCAACGTCGCTTGCCTCGGCCCGCGTCGGCTCGGGCTGATGGATCATCGACTCGAGCATCTGGGTTGCCGTGATCACCGGCTTGCCATGGTCGAGGGCCCCGATGATGATCCGCTTCTGAAGCAGCGGCACGAGCTCCGGGCCGATCTCGACCCCCAGGTCACCGCGGGCGACCATCACCGCGTCAGCCTCCTCCAGGATCACCTCGAGCGCGTCGACAGCTTCTGCCTTCTCGATCTTGGCGATCACATTCGCCGTCGAGCCGGCCTGCCGGATCAGATCTTTGAGGTCGCGCACGTCGGCGGCGGAGCGCACGAACGAGAGCGCGACGAAGTCGACCTCGAGCTCGACGAGCGCGAACTCGAGGTCGTCCATGTCCTTGCGCGTCAGTGAAGGGATCGGCACCGGAACGCCGGGCACGTTGACGCCCTTCTGCGAGCTGACGACCCCACCGGCGAGCACCGAGCACTCGACGCGGCCACTCGTGACGCGCTCGACGCGAAGGCGCACGAGGCCGTCGTCGATCAGGACTTCGTGCCCGGGCTGCAGCACCTCGCCGATCACCGCCGGAAGAACGGGGAGCTCGCTGTCGTGGGAGCGCTCATGGCCGACGACGACGACCTCGTCGCCGCGCTTCAGCGTCACGGGAGACGACAGGTGTCCGACTCTGAGCTTCGGCCCCTGCAGGTCGGCGATCAGCGCCAGCGGCCGCCCGATCGTCTCCTGCACGCCGCGGACGAGCCGCGCGCGCTCTGCATGCTCCTCCCGGCTGCCGTGGGACAGGTTCAGTCGCGCTGCGTCCATCCCGGCCTCAACGAGTGCGCGAACGCCCTCGGCGGTCCCGGTGGCCGGACCGATCGTGGCCACGATCTTGGTTCTCCGAGGCGGGGTCGTGATCATGGTTTTTTCTAGCGTAGTGGCGTGAGCGTCAGCGTTGTCCGCTCTTCGACGCTCCTGGCCTCTTGACCTCTTCGTCGCAGATTAGGGCCGGAAGCGCGGGAACGCGGACCAGCCCGGATAGCGCGCCTTGTCACCGAGCTCCTCCTCGATTCGGAGCAGCTGGTTGTACTTCGCGACCCGCTCGCTACGCGACGGAGCGCCGGTCTTGATCTGACCCGCTCCGGTTGCGACGACGAGGTCGGCGATCGTCGTGTCCTCGGTCTCACCCGAGCGGTGCGAGATGACTGCTGCATAGCCGTTCGCCTGCGCAAGCCGAATCGCCTCGAGCGTCTCGGTCAGCGTCCCGATCTGGTTCACCTTGAGGAGGATCGCGTTGCCGACGCCCTCGTTGATGCCCCGCTGCAACCGCTCTGGATTCGTGACGAAGATGTCGTCTCCGACGAGCTGCACGCGATCGCCGAGCGTCGCGGTCAACTCGGCCCAGGACCCCCATTCGTCCTCGGCGAGCGGATCCTCGAGCGAAACGATCGGATAAGCGTCGACGACCCCGCCCAGGAACTCGATCATCTCGTTCGGAGCAAGTGTCCGGCCCTCGAACCGGTAGGCGCCGTCGTGCCAGACCTCGGTCGCCGCCGGGTCGAGCGCCATGGCGACGTTTTCCCGTCGCCCGGCCCGCTCGGCCGCCTCGAGCACGACCTCGATCGCCTGCTCGCTCGACTCCAGATCGGGCGCGAAGCCGCCCTCGTCGCCGACCCCGGTCGCGAAGCCACGCTCGTGCAGCAGCGCACGCAAGGCCTGGAACACCTCGGAGCCGATCTGCAGGGCCTCGGCGAAGCTGGCCGCACCGGCCGGAACGAGCATGAATTCCTGCAGGTCGATCGAGTTCTGCGCGTGCGCCCCGCCGTTGATCACGTTCAGCATCGGCACCGGCAGGGTGCCGGCGTCCTCGCCGCCGAGGTAGCGGAAGAGCGAGACGCCGGCCTCGGCCGCCGCGGCTCTCGCTGTCGCAAGCGAGACACCGAGAATCGCATTCGCGCCCAGGCGACCCTTGTTCGGCGTCCCGTCGAGCTCGATCAACGTCCGGTCGAGCCCCGCCTGGTCGAACGGGTCGCGCCCGCGGACCGCCTGGGCAATCTCGCCGTTGACGTTTGCCACCGCTTTCGTAACGCCCTTGCCGCCGTAGGCCTCTCCCCCGTCGCGAAGCTCGACTGCTTCGTGCACGCCGGTCGACGCTCCCGAGGGGACCGCGGCGCGGCCGAGAGCTCCGGACTCGAGCCGGACGTCGACCTCGACCGTCGGATTGCCGCGCGAGTCGAGGATCTGGCGTCCGTGGACGCTCGCGATCAAACTCATCGCAGCGCCTCCTTGGCCAGGTCGAAGTAACGGTCCTGTTCCTCGAGCGGCAGCTCGTCGAAGCGCCGGCCGTCACCGGCCGCTCGGCGTTCGGCCTCCTCGACCCGCGCGGCGAAACGGTCGCTGACTGCTCGCAGCGCGAGCTCGGGGTCGACGTTGAGGCGGCGCGCCGCGTTCACCGCGGCGAAGAGAACGTCGCCGACCTCACCGGCGACGTCCGCGTCCGGCTCCGTCTCGGCCGAGCCTTCGCCTGCTTGCGCAAGCGCCTCCTTGAGCTCCGCGAGCTCTTCGTCCAGGTCGCCGAGAGCGGCCGCCGCATCCGGATAGTCGAACCCGGCTGCCGCCGCACGCCGCTGGATCTTGCGCGCGTAGATCAGCGCCGGCAGGTTGCCCGGAAGGTCGTGAAAGATTCCTTCCCGGCCTTCCTGCTCGCGCTTGATGCGCTCCCAGTTCTCGCGAACCCGCCCGGCCGTCCGGGCTTCGACTTCGCCGAAGACATGCGGGTGGCGGGCCACCAGCTTGGCGTGGACGCCACGCGCGACCTGCTCGAGGTCGCCCTCGCCGCGCTCGGCAAGGAGTAGCGAGAGGAAATAGACCTGGAAGAGGAGGTCTCCCAGCTCGTCGAGGAGCTTGGCGTCATCGCCCTGCCCTGCAGCGTCGGCGACCTCGTAGGCCTCCTCGACCGTGTGCGACACGATCGTACGGGCCGTCTGCTCACGATCCCAGGGACAGTCCCGGCGTAGCTGCTCGGTGAGCTGCTGGAGCTCGAGCAGCGCGTCGGCCAGAGCCACTTAACCGGTAGTCGTGGTCTGCGTCGTGGAAGTAGCCGGCGGCTCGTAGCCGACCTGGTACTTGGTCTTCTTGGCGAAGTTCTTCTTCGCGTCGTTCCACCAGCTCGTCATCGCATCCTGCTTCTTCTGCTGCAGGAGCTGCTGCTTGATCGCCGCCTTGACCTGGTCGAACGGGATTGAGGTCGCCTTCGTCGCTGCCTTGACGGGACCGAGCGCCTGGATCACATGCCAGCCGAACTGCGTGTGAACCGGCTTTGAGATCTCGTTCGTCTTCAGTGAGAACGCCACCTTCTCGAACGGGGCGACGGTCTTCAGCGGACAGCTGACTGTCTTCTCCTTGCACACGGTCAGCCGGCCGCCGCTCGTCTTGCTGGGATCGATCGAGTCCTTGAGCGCGAGCTTCGAGAAGTCGCCGCCGGCCTTCAGCTGGCCGTAGATCGTGTTCGCGAGTGCCTGGCTCTTGACGAGGATGTGCCGCACGTCGCGACTCTCGGGCTGCGCCGGCTGCTGGTACTGCGACTTGTGGTCGTCGTAGTACTTCTTCGCGTCGCTGTCGGAGACCTTGACGTTCTTGGTCACGCTCTCGTAAATCTTCTCGCGGACGAGCTGGGCACGAATTCCCTCCTTAACGTCCTTGTCCGTCAGCCCCTGTGCCTTGAGCTGCTGCTGGTAGGCCTGCTCGATCTCCGCCTTTGATTTCGGCTTCTGCCCCGGCTGGGTCGTGCCGAAGTACTGCTGCTTGACCTGGTTCAGACGGTCATTGACGTCCTTGTCGCTGACCGTGATGTTCAGGTCCTTCGCCTTCTGGTCGTACTCCGAGCGCTCGACGAGGAACTGGATGACCTGCGCACGCACGGCGCCATAGGTCTGGGTGCCGGGCTTCGGGAACGGCTTGTGCTGGGCCACGTAGCTGCGCTTCGCCTGGTCCACGACCTGGTTGAACTGATCCTTGGTGATCGTGTCGCCGCCCACGACTGCCACCGCGTCGTTCGGCACGGTTGTGGGCGCGCTGCTGCTGCCGCCACAGGCCGCTGCAACTGACGCCACAAAGGCGAGGATGAGAACGAGACGGAGGTGCTTCATAACGTACGAAGAGCCAAGCAGGCCCAGACGGTCAGGCGGCTTGGCGCGTTTCGAGCATAGCATCGACAAGTCGGAGTGCTCCGTTGAATTCTTCGTCCCTTAACGAAACTTCCCTGCTGGCCGTCGTGTAGACCGCTGTTTCCACCCGTCCCCGTAGGGCCCGCAGCTCTCCGGAGCCCAGCTCGACCGGCCCGATAGTGGCCCGGCCGCCCCGGAAGACGAGGTAATCCGCGCCCAGCCGGGCCAGCTTGAGCTTCGCCTCCTGGATCGCGAACAGGCTCTCGACCGGCTCGGGTAGCGGTCCGTAGCGGTCCTCGGTGGCCGCCTGCAACTCGCGCAGCTCGTCCTCGTCCTCGGTCAGCGCGAGCCGGCGGTGGAGATCGATCTTCAACGCCTCGGAACCGATGTAGCTCGCCGGCACGTAGGCATCGACGCGCGCATCCACGCGCACCGGGCGCGCCACCGCGCGCCGCCGCCCCGAGAGCTCTGCTACCGCCTCGCCGAGCAGCTCGACGTAGAGCTCGAAGCCGAGCGCCGCGACGTGGCCCGACTGCTCCGCGCCGAGGAGATCGCCCGCGCCGCGGATCTCGAGATCGCGCATCGCGATCGCGAAGCCGGCGCCGAGCTCCGTGTGGTCGGCGAGCGTCGCCAGTCGTGCCCGGGCCTCGCCCGTCAGCTCCTGCGAGTCCGGGTAGAAGAGGTACGCGTGAGCGGTCACGTCGGACCGGCCCACACGGCCGCGAATCTGGTAGAGCTGGGCCAACCCGAGCGCATCGGCGCGCTCGACGACGAGCGTGTTCGCCTGCGGGATGTCGAGGCCAGATTCGATGATCGTCGTCGAGACCAGGACGTCCGCATCGCCCGCGAGAAACGAAAGCATGTGGTTCTCGAGGTCCTTCTCACGCATCTGTCCGTGGGCGACGATGAAGCGCAGCTCCGGGCAGAGCTGGCGCAGCCGCTCCGCGGCCTCGTCGATCGTCTCGACGCGGTTGTGCAGGTAGAAGGCCTGGCCTTCCCGTGCATGCTCGCGCCGCAGCGAGGTCTGGATGAGCTCCTCGTCGTACTCGCCCACGAAGGTGCGGATCGGCCGGCGTCCCTCGGGAGGCGTCTCGATCACCGAGATGTCCCGGAGCCCCGAGAGCGACATGTGGAGCGTCCGCGGGATCGGAGTCGCGGTCAGGCTGAGCACGTCCACCTCGAGCCGGAGCTGCCGGAGGAGCTCCTTCTGCGCGACTCCGAAACGCTGTTCCTCGTCGACGACGATCAGCCCCAGCTCCTTGGGAATGACGTCGCGCGAAAGGACGCGGTGGGTGCCGATCAGGACGTCGACCTTGCCCTCGGCATAGTCGGCGAGCACGCGCTTCACCTCGGCGGGGGGCCGAAACCGCGAGATCATCTCGACGCGAACCGGGAAGTCGCGGTAGCGCTCGCGAAACGTGTTCCAGTGCTGCTGCGCCAGCACCGTCGTCGGCACGAGCATCAGCGTCTGCTTTCCGTTGACTGCGACCGCGAACGCGGCACGAACGGCCACCTCCGTCTTGCCGAAGCCGACGTCTCCGCAGACGAGGCGGTCCATCGGCCGCGGCGCCTCGAGGTCCTCCTTCACAGCCTCGATCGCCCGTTGCTGGTCCTCGGTCTCGCGATACGGGAACTCGGTCTCGAGCCGCTCGAGCCACTCGTTCCGTAGATCGAACGCCTGACCTTCGGCCTGCTGGCGCCTGGCGTAGAGCGCCAGCAGCTCCCCCGCGAGCTCTCGCAGGCTCGCGCGCGCCCGGCTCTTCAGGTTCTGCCAGGCCTTGCCGCCCAGCTTGGAGAGCGCAGGCGAACGCGAATCTGCCCCGACGTAGCGTGAGACCTTGCCGATCTGCTCGTGCGGGACGTAGAGCCGGTCCTCGCCCCGGAAGGCGAGCAGGAGGTAGTCGCGGGTGACGCCTGCGACCTCTTTCGTCTCGAAGGCCTGGAGGCGTCCGACGCCGTGATCCTCGTGGACGACGTAGTCGCCGGTGCGCAGGTCGGCGAAGCTCTGGAGCGCTCGGCCGAGCCGCGCATCCGCTCTTGGCGGACGTTTGCGGAAGACCTGTGTATCGGCGAGGAGGACGAGACCGAGCTCACGCCAGACGAAGCCGCGACGCGCCGGTGCGACCGCGAAGAGGAGCTCGGCATCGTCCGGCAACGGGTCGCCGGGCTCGAGCAGCCGCGCCTCGACCCGCCGCAGCAGGTTGAGCGTCCGTAGGGCCTCCCCGCGGTGCGGGAAGGCGACGACGACCCGCTGGCCGGCGCGGACGAGCGCACCAAGCTCGTTCTCGGCCTCCGCGAGCCCGCGTGCAGCGAGCGCTGGTCGCTGGGCCTCGAAAGAAAACGGCTGATTCGAGGGAAGCGGGTCGAGCTCAGTCGAGCCGGCGAGGTTCGGTTCGACGTTCAGCTCCTCCAGTGAGACCTTCCTCACCTCTTCGGGCTCCCAGACGAGGTCCGGAGCGCCCTCGAACGGCGGGACCAGGTCCGTGGGCACGGCCGGAGCGGACTCGTCGTCATCAGGCAGGGTCGGCTCGCCGAGGTCCGGACGCCGCTCGGCGGCCGGATAGACGACCGCGCGCTCGACGGGATGAAGCGCCCGCTGCGTGAACGGCGAGAAAGCTCGAATCGACTCGATCTCGTCGCCGAAGAGCTCGATTCGCAGCGGCTCCCTGCCCGTGGTCGGAAAGACGTCGACCAGGCCGCCGCGCACCGCGAACTGGCCGCGCTCCTCGACCCGCTCGACGCGTTCGTAGCCGGCGAGCGCAAAGCCCTCGGCCAGCAGGTCGATCCCCGGTTCCTGTCCTTGGGCTACTTCGATCGGGCCGGGCCGCTCGCTAAGCGGCGGCATGCCCTCGGCGAGTGCAGTCGCCGAGGCGCAGACGAGCCCACCGCGATCGAGCACGTCGAGCGCCCGCGCCCGCTCACCGACTAGATGCGGCGGCGGCTCGAGACCCGACGCCCAGTGGACGCCCCGGCTCGGAAGCAGGCCTACGCGCTCCTCGCCGAGAAACCACGCAGCCGCCTCGGCGGCGTCCCGTGCGTCGGCGTCCTCGGGGAGGGCGCAGACGAGACCACGCTGGAGCCTTTCGTGCAGGGCTGCCAGCAGCAGCGGCAGCGCCGGCTCGGAGACGCGAGCACGCGTCGGCAGGGCCTCCGCGAAGGCGGCGAGCCGCTCGTCCTCGACGAGCTCGGCCGCGAATGTGTGCAAGACGGGTCGGTCCATCGCAAAAGACGGAACACGCGGTTCCGCCCTCAGATCGTAGCCACCTTGGCGCCGCTAGTTGAAGCGCTGCTGTGTGACCTCGACGCCCTCGCGCGCGAGTGTCTCCACGGCGTCAGCGCCACGGGAAACGAGCGCTGCGGGGTCCTCTTCGGCGCCGAACGGAGAGAGCACGTAGTCGCCGACGGAGCGCGGGTCACCGCGACCAGGCCGGCCGACGCCGATTCGCAGCCGTAGGAAGTCCTGGGTGCCGAGCGACTGCGCAAGCGAACGTAGGCCGTTGTGGCCGGCCAGTCCGCCCCCGGCTCGCGCCTGCAGGCGGCCGGCTTCGAGGTCGACGTCATCGTGGACCACGAGCAACGACTCGGGCTCGACCTTGAAGAACCGAGCCGCTGCGGCAACAGAGCGGCCGGAGTCGTTCATGAACGTCTCGGGCTTCAGCAGCGCCAGCCTCAATCCGTCGAGCCGAACCTCCGCCAGCCGGCCGGAGAACTTCTCGCGCCAACGGCCGTCCAGCCGCCGCGCAAGCTCGTCGACGACGAGCCAGCCGACGTTGTGGCGAGTGCGCTCGTACTGGGCACCTGGATTTCCGAGCCCGACGACGAGCAGGTCGAGCGTCGAGGCAGGCTCGCCCCGACGGAACAGCCGCACGACCTAGCCTTCGGTGCTTCCTTGGTCGCCGGCGTCCGCCTCCGGCTCCCCGCCGGATTCGGCTGCACCCTCCGGCGCCTCTTCGCCCTCCGGCACCTCGCCCTCGGGCAGCTCTTCGCCCTCGGCAAGCTCCTCTTCCTCCGGCTCGGGCTCGACGATCTGCGTCGGCACGGTCACGGTGGCGAGCACTGTCTCTTCGGGATTGTCGAGATAGGTGACCCCTTCACGCGGCGGCAGGTCGACCAACCGAAGCGAGTCGCCGATCGCCATCGCGCTGACGTCGAGCTCGAGACGCTCGGGGATCTCGAGCGGGAGCGCCTCGACGTTGATCTCGCGCTGCACCTGCGAAAGAACGCCGCCCTCCTTGACCCCTTCCGGATCGCCGACGAGCTCGACCACGACCTGCGCCTGGATCGGCTGGTCGAGCCGCACCTCTTGCAGATCGATGTGAATCAGGTGGCCGCGCACAGGATGGACTTGGTAGTCCTTGAGAATCGAGGCGTGAGTCGTCGTCTGCTCGTCGATGCTGACATCGAGGATCGCGTGCAGCCCGTGGTCGCCGGTGAGCACGCGCCGCAACTCGCGGTCCTCGACGAAGATCGCGTGCGGCGTCCCGCGCCCGTAGAGGACGCCGGGGATCATTCCTTCGCGCCGCAGGCGTCGGGCATCGCCGGTCCCCCGCCCCTCGCGCTCGCGCACAGACAGCTTGACTCGCTCGCCGGCCACGGCGGCGAAGTGTAGCGACCACTCGCGCCACGTCTCGAAAAACCGGGAGGCAGGGAAGTACGATGTGTTCCGCCGCCTCTCGCCGAGACGTGGCAGCCGGCCTTCAGGAGAGGAAAGGACCGAGACATGCAGCGTCACAAGATCCCGTCTCGGGCAGGGGTCGTGATTCTCGCCCTTGTCGTCGGCCTCGCGGCCGGATGTGGAGGGAGCAGCAAGAAGAGCTCGAGCACGACGACGGCCGCCACATCGGCCACGACCGGCACGCCCGCCGTCGACCGCAAGGTCGCTGCAGGGGTTCCGGCTGCAATCAAGGCGAAGCACACCTTGATCGTCGCTTCCGATGCCCACTATCCGCCGGACGAGTTCTTCGGTTCCGACGGGAAGACGGTGGAAGGGATGGATCCCGACCTGGCAAAGGCTCTCGCCGCAGTGATGGGACTCAAGGTCAGCGTCGTCGATGCGAGCTTGAGCACGATCATCCCCGGCCTCTCCTCCGGCAAGTACGACCTCGGCATGTCATCCATCACCGACACGAAGCAGCGCGAGAGGGCCGTCGACTTCGTTACGTACTTCGAAGCGGGAACGTCTTTCTACGTCAATACGACGGGCGGCACGGTGATCCAGAACGGACTTGCCGATCTCTGCGGCCACGCTGTCGTGGTCGGACGCGGGACCACTCAGGCGCGCGACGCCACCGCGCAGAGCGCGAAGTGCACAGCGGCCGGCAAGCCGGGCGTCAAGGTCTTCGTCTATCCGAATCAGAGCGCGGTAGCCCTCGCCGTTACGCGCGGTCGGGGGATCGGCATGGCCGACTCGCCGGTGGCCGCTTACATCGTCGTGCAGTCGAAAGGGAAGCTCAAGCTGACCGGCACCCCATACAACGTGGCCCCGTACGGGATCGCGATTCCGAAAGGAAACGGAATGGCCAAGCCGGTCCTCGATGCGCTGAAGGTGCTGATGGCCACCGGCGCGTACAAGCCGATCCTGTCCAGGTGGTACGTCCTTTCCGGAGCGATCGCGAATCCACAGATCAACGCAGCGATCTCCTAGTCGGGAACGTCGTGCCACAAAGCAATTAGGAGGTGGCAATGGCCCTGGGAGATGAAATCGACGAGGTCTTCCGACGCGAGGTGAAGTCCCTGCCGGTCTACGCCGAGGCCCAGCAAGCAGCCGGATCCGGGGTCGCGCCGCCGGTGGAGGAGATGAATCAGCTCCTGATGGGCCTCGTCGTAGCGGCCCAGCGTTCGCTTCACCTGCTCGCCGACCGCATCGAGAACATCGAGAATCCGTGACCGCAATGTGATTTGGGCGATTCGAGCGGTTTTGATTCAGTGTTTGGCAGCGGCGAAACAAGTAGAAGGGCTCGTGCTGGGCCGGCTTTTCAGATGCCCCGACAAATGCCACTATTTCACCCGGTGAGCGATCCGCATGTCCCGCGAGCTCTCGGGCTTCTCCGTAGGGTCGGTCTACGGAAGCTTGTGCGCCCCGCTCTTCGCCGCGCTTGGTCTTCTGAGGCTTCGTTCGGACTCCGCGCGGATCTCGACAGGCTGCCGGAGGTGCGGCCGGCGCGCATCACCGTGTCCATGGAGCCTCGGGACACAATGTCCTTCAAGGGCTTCGAGGACGAGCTGGACCGGGTCTCGGGTGGGGTCGGGCTAGTCCAGCGCCAGAGTCTTTGTGCGGCCGGAGTGCAGACGCTGTATGTCGCCGTTGACGATTCAGGCGACCCGATCTACGCCCAGTGGCTCGTCCGCAGCAACGAGCAGGAGGACTTGCACCGGGCGACCCACGGACTCTTCCCACAGCTCGTCGAGGGAGAGGCGCTTGTCGAGGGTGCCTACACCTTTGCGAACTTCCGCAAGCTCGGCGCCATGACCGACGGTATGAGGCAACTGCTCGTCCGCGCTCGCGAGAGCGGTGACCGGACCGTCTTCACATACGTGGCCGTCGGGAACGTTCCTTCCCTCCGGGGATGCGCCAGCGTCGGCTTCGTGCCTGACCACCTACGGCTTGACACTCGCCGCTTAGGCCTCCGGCGCACGCGCCGCGTTCCCCTCGATGCATCGTCGGATGCATGCTGGGCCGCGGCCGTCGCGTGACGGCAAGCAGGGCCGCAAACCCGCACGGCTAACGCTGCCTTTCTCTAGAAGAGCTGGTTCTCGCCGGCGAAGATCGCCGAGACCGAGTCGTCGGCGAAGACATTCATGATTGTCTCGGCCAGGAGCGTCGTGACCGGCAGGACATCGATCTTGTCCGGGCGTTTGATCGGGTCGACCGGAACCGTGTTCGTGACGGTGACCTGCGTGATCTTGCTCGCTGCCAGCTTCTCGAACGCATCACCCGGGAAGAGCCCGTGAGTCGCGCAGGCATAGACCTCGAGCGCACCGGCACCGAGTAGCGCGTCGGCCCCGGCGATCAGGGTGCCGCCGGTGACGATCATGTCGTCACTCATGATCGCGATCTTCCCGTGAACGTCGCCGATCACTTCCGTGACCGCGGCCTTGTCGTGCTCCGGGCGTGTCTTGTTGAGAATCGCCAGGTCGCCTTCGAGCATCTGCCCGAAGCGTCGCGCCATCTTCGCGCGGCCGGGATCGGGTGAGACGGCGACGATTCCCTCGCCCTGCAGGCCCTTGTCCCGGTAGTACTGCGCGAAGAGCTGAAGCGCGGTCATATGGTCGACGGGAACGCTGAAGAAACCCTGGATCTGGCCCGCGTGCAGGTCCATCGCCACGACGCGGTCGACGCCCGCAACCTCGAGCGCGTCGGCGACGAGCTTGGCCGTGATCGGCTCGCGGGGCGCCGACTTCTTGTCCTGCCGTGAATATGGGAACCAGGGAACCACCGCCGTGATCCGCTTCGCGGAGGCCAGCTTCGCCGCCTGGATCATGATCAGCAACTCCATCAGGTGGTCGTTCACGGGCGCGTTTCCCGACTGGACGATGAAGACATCCGCACCGCGAATCGAGTCTTCGTAACGGCAGTACGTCTCGCCGTTCGCAAAGGTCTTCAGCCGGACCTCGCCGAGCTCGACGCCGAGCGTTTCGGCGATGCGCTCGGCGAGCTCGCGGTTCGAGCTCCCCGAGAACAGCATCAATCGCTTCTGCGGACCCCGCTCGATCCAGCGGGTGGGCTCACCCTCGGGCATGGGCGGGTCGACGGTCTCGAGCCCCGGCAGCGTCGCGGTCTCAGTCATCGGTTGGTCTTCCATGCTTGTCGTAGACGTACCCTTCCTTCGTCACCTGGCGAGGCGCAAAGCCCGCGATCGAGCCCGGCGGCACATCGTCCGTGACGACCGAGCCGACCGCGATCCAAGCGTCGTCGCCGATTTCGAGCGGAGCAACGAAGGCATTGTGGACGCCGGTCCTGACGTTGCGGCCAATTTTCGTCCGGCCTTTGGGTCGATCCGGCTCGTGCGGAAAGTTGGCCGTGATCGCGCCGGCGCCGATGTTCGTCTCCGCGCCGATCTCGGCGTCGCCAATGTAGGACAGGTGCGGCACCTTTGTCCCTTCTCCGATTCGTGAGTTCTTCAGCTCGACGAACGTGCCCGCCTTCGCGCCGGCTTCCAGCACGGTTCCGGGGCGAAGGTAACAGAATGGGCCGACCAGCGCGTGTTCGCCGATCTCGGCATCGATCGCGACGACGTGCGGGCCGACCTCCGCGCCACGTTGCACCCGAGTGGTGCCACGCAAGACGGTGAACGGGTGGACGATCGCATCCGGCCCGAGCTGAACGTCCGGGTCGATCCAGGTCGCCTGCGGATCGACGATCGTCGCTCCGGCGAGCATGTGCCGCTCGTTGATCCGATCCCGGAGGACGGCGGCTGCCGCGGCGAGCTCGACGCGGGTGTTGATGCCGATCGGCGCCTCGGGATCGTCTGACTTATACGTCGCGACCGGCTTCCCAGCGTTGACGAGCGCTCGAACCGTGTCAGTCAGGTAGAGCTCGCCCTGGGCATTGTCGGGCGTCAGCTCGTCGAGGGCATCCCAGAGCTCCTTGGCGTCGAAGACGTAGGTCGACGAGTTGAGCTCGCGGATCGCCCGCTCCTGATCGCTGGCGTCTCGGTCTTCGACGATCGCGCTGATCTTGCCCTCGGGGCCGCGGACGATGTGTCCGTACGGCAGCGGCCGCACCGGCTCGAACGTGAGCACCGTCGCGGCGGCCTGGCTCTCGCGATGCCCGGCGACGAGGCCCTCTAGCACCTCGAGTGTCAGCAACGGCGCGTCCCCGGACAGCACCAGCAGATCGCCGTCGAACCCCGCCAGCACGGCGCGTGCGGCCGCGGCCGCGTCACCTGTGCCTCGGGCTTCCGGCTGCACGGCGACGGCGATGCCTTCGCCGGCAAACACGTCCGCCGTCTCGGGCGAGGTGACGACAACAAGCGGATCGGGGCGAAGCGCCAGGGCTGCCTCGATCACCCAATCGACCACCCGGCGACCGAGCAGCGGATGGAGATGCTTCGGGAGCTCGGAGCGCATCCGCGTCCCGAGGCCGCCGGCCATAACGACAGTTGCAAGCTTGCGATCGGTCACGGATTCAAGTTGAGCTGGGGCGCCAGGATTCGAACCTGGGATCGCGGGACCAAAACCCGCTGCCTTACCACTTGGCTACGCCCCACCGCGGGACAGCGTAACCACCTGTCTCGAAGGGTCGGCGTGGTGCGGGACGAAGCGGCGGCCGCACCGGCAAAGCCGGCACGGCCTCGACGGTCGGCGCCGCAAGACGGCGCCTCAGCACTTGGCTACGCCCCACCGCAGGACAGCGTAACCACCTGTCTCGAAGGGTCGGCGCGCTGCGGTACGACACTTGGCTACGCCCCACCGCAGCCGCCCAGAGCCTCGCCGCCCACTCAGAAAGTCTAATCGCGCGAGCTGAACAGTAAGATCAATGCAACCGCAGCGAGCAACCCGACCAGGATCAGCGCCATGGTGCCGACGATCAGCACGAAGACCGGCACGAGGGCGACGAGAGCCTGCGAGACGGCGGCGACCCAGGCTGCCTGGCGGGCGGTGTCGGAGCGGATGCGGTGGCCAAGGCTGAACCAGCCAATGACGACGAGTGCTGCGATCGCGACGGCCGCCCACCACGAGATCGCGTGGAAGACGATCAGAATTCCCTCGGCTACCGCGATCCAGAAGGCGATCCGTATCCGACGGGCGCGCAGCCAGCGGCCGAACCTGCTCGACCCGTGTTCGAGCGCCGGACCGCTCCCCAGGGATCTTTCGTACTCCATCTCTGTCAACCGTACCAAGCAGGGGCGGTCAGCCAGCTGCGGCCCCGGGCCTGGAGCTTGGCCTTGGCCGAACGCGCGGTTTCGAGGTGCTGGAAGAGTCCGTAGACGACCGGCCCCGCGCCCGTCACGTCGGCCCGGAAGGCTCCGTTGGCCAGCAGCTCGTCGGCAAGCGGCGAGCTCCCGAGGTCGTTCGTGGGCAGCTGGGCAAGATCGCGAGCACACTTCGTTGCCTTGAGCGCACGCTTGAGCGCCGCGCGCCGGTTCCGGTAGCCCTTGGGGCCGTCTCGGTCGTCGAAGGCGGCGTAGACCGCTCCGCTTGTGAGCTTGGTTGCGCCCTGCGGGAGGATGAGGACGACCCAGTAATCCTGAGGAAGCTCGAGAGGCGTCAGCGCGGTGCCGTCACCCTCGCCGAGCTGAGGACCCTCGGTAAGAAAGAACGGCACATCTGCGCCGAGCTCCACCGCGAGCGCCTGCAGGTCGGCGGGCGGCAGCGGCTGCTCGAGCGTCTCGTTCGCAAGTCGCAGCGCCGTGGCCGCATCGGAGCTGCCGCCGCCCAGGCCGGCCGCGACGGGGATTCGCTTCGTCAGCCGCGCCTCCCAACCTGACGGAACGCCGGCCGCTGCGGCCAAGCCTTCGAGCGCCCGTCGCACGAGCGTGTCGTCGGAGAAGCCGGTGACACGGAGGCGTGCCGCCGGCGATAGCGCGACCCGGTCGGCAAGATCGAGACGCTGGTAGACCGTTGTCAGCTCGTGCTTGCCGTCGCGCAGCGGTCCCACAACGAGCGCAAGGTTCAGCTTCGCAGTTGCGGGGGCGCGCTTCATTTGAGGGCCTCGGCAAGCATCACGAACTCGTCTGGAGCAAGCGCCTCGGCCCGTGTCGAAGGCTCGCGGCCGATCCCCGCGAGAGCCTCCGCGGCGTGAGCGCGAGACCTCAGCCCCGCCAGCTCGATTGAATTCGGGAGCTGCTTGCGGCGGTGCGCAAACGCTGCTCCCACGACGGTCTTGAGCCACGGATAGTCGGCTGGCAGCGCGCCGCGCCTGCGAAAGGCCACGAGCGCCGAGTCGACGTTCGGCCGGGGTCGGAACACGTTCCGCGACACCGCGTGAAAGCCGGTCCGCTCGGACGCAAGCTGGACCAGGACGGAAACAGCGCCGTACGCCTTTGTCCCAGGCTCGGCGAAGAAGCGGTCCGCGACCTCGCGCTGCACCATCACGCACCAGAGAGCGACGCTCGGCAGACCGTCAAGACTCTCGGCGACAAGCGGCGTCGCGACGTTGTATGGGAGGTTGGCGACGAGCTTCGTCGGCGCCGGTTCGAGCGCGGCAAGATCGAACGTGAGCGCGTCGCCGAAATGCAACTCCACGTTCTCGTGGCCCTCGAGCGCCGCCCGTAGGCCCGGCGCGAGGGAACGATCGAGCTCGATTGCATGTACCTGGGAAACCCGCTCGGCAAGGTGCGCCGTCAGCACGCCGAGACCGGGGCCGACTTCCAACACGACGTCGGACTCGTCGAGCTTCGCGAGGCGGCCGATCACGCCGAGGATGTTCTCGTCGGCGAGGAAGTGCTGCCCGAGCTCCTTCTTCGCTC
>JALYLK010000140.1 GCA_030774275.1 Actinomycetota bacterium | reverse complement strand
CCGCGAGCGGCCGTTCCATCGCCTCGGTGTACGTGAGCGCAGCGCCGAGCCGAATCGTGCCGTTCTCGCGTGACCACCCGCGCAACTCCGCGACCTCGTTCAGATTCAGCAGCAACGCGGGCCGCTCGCGGTCGAAATTGAGGTCCACCATTACGTCCGTCCCGCCCTGAATCGGCACGGCGTCGGGGCGCTCCGTCTTCAGGCGCAACGCCTCCTCGAGCGAGCGTGGGGTCAGGACGTCCACGCGGCAAGCGTATTGCTACACAACGACCGGCTGAAAGCCCTGCAGCCGGGCGGGTATCGTCGCCCGAATGGTTGACCTGGCAAGACGGCTGGCGGTCGCCCGCGGCGACGAGCCTGCGGACCTCGTCGTCCGCGGCGGACGCGTGCTCTCTGTCTTCACGCGCGAGTGGCTCGAGACAGACCTCGCGATCGCGGACGGCTACGTCGCCGGCCTCGGCGACTACACGGGAGTGGAGGAGATCGATGCCGCCGCCAGGTTCGTCGTCCCCGGCTTCATCGACGCCCACATGCACCTCGAGTCGCCGAAGCTGTTGCCGGACGAATTCGCTCGGCTTGTGCTTCCACTGGGGACGACGGCAGTCGTCGCCGATCCACACGAGCTGGCCAACGTGCTCGGCACCGACGGCGTCCACTGGCTGCTCGACTTCTGCGCCGAGCTGCCGCTCGACGTCTACTTCATGGCGTCCTCGTCGGTGCCGGCCTCGCGCTTCGAGTCGCCGCGTCGCGCCCTCAACGAAGGCGACCTGCAAGGTCTGCTGCGCCGCCGCCGCGTGCTCGGGTTGGCGGAGATGATGAATTTCCCGGGGGTGATTGCGGGCGAGGAGGGCGAGCTGACCAAGCTCGGTCTCACGGGTGCCTCGCACGTGGACGGCCACGCTCCGGGCGTCGTCGGCAAGCAGCTGAACGCCTACGCCGCGGCCGGAATCCGCTCCGACCACGAGGCGCTGACCGTCGAGGAGGGCCGCCAACGGCTGCGGGCCGGCATGTGGGTGTTGATCCGGGAGGCCTCGATGGCGCGGAACCTGCACGCGCTCCTACCTCTCGTCGAGGAGTTCGGGACTGCGCGACTCGCCTTCTGCACGGACGACAAGGACCCCGACGACATCGCCGAGAACGGCCACATCAACGGCATGGTGCGCGACGCCGTCGCCGCCGGGATCGCTCCCGAGGACGCACTCGTGCTCGCGTCGCTCAACCCCGCCCTCTGGCATGAGCTCGACCGCCTTGGCGCACTCGCGCCGGGCTACCAGGCCGACGTGCTCGTGCTGCCCGACCTGGAGAGCTTCGCGCCCGAACTCGTCCTCAAGCGCGGCCACCCGGTCGAGGAGATCGCACGCTCCGAGGTGCCGGAGTGGATCAAGCACACGGTTCGGATCGGGCCTGTTGACGCCGAGCGCTTCCGGATCGACTGGCAGAGAGGGGCCAAGGCGCGCGTGATCGGCCTCGTCCCCGATCAGATCGTCACCGAGTCGCTGGTCGAGGAGCCGAGCGTCCGCAACGGCGAGGCAGTCGCAGATCTCGAACGCGACCTCGCGAAAATCGGGGTGATCGAGCGCCACCTCGGTACCGGCCGGACCGGGCTGGGGTTCGTCAGCGGCTTCGGCTTGCAGCGCGGCGCGCTCGGCTCGACCGTCGCTCATGATGCGCACAACGTCGTCGTCGTCGGCATGAACGACGCGGACATGGCGCGCGCAGTCGAGCGGCTGGCCGAGCTTGGCGGCGGAATCGTCGCCGTCGAGAACGGCGAGGTGCTCGCCGAGCTGCCTCTGCCTGTCGGCGGCCTGCTTTCAGACCTCCCCCTCGCCGATGTCGTGGAGCGAAGCCGCGCCTGCACCGAGGCCGCCCTGCAGCTCGGCTGCCGGGGTGCGACGCCGTTTCTAACGATGTCCTTTCTGGCGCTGTCAGTGATTCCAAGCCTGAAGATCACCGACCAGGGCCTCGTCGACGTCGACCGCTTCGAGCTGGTGCCGCTCGAGGCTAGTGATCTAGATCACTTGGCTGAATGACCGTTCTCGCCAACGCGCACGTCGTCACGATGGACGACGCGGGAACCGAGCTTGACGCGGGCTGGATCCGGATCGAGGACGGTTTCGTCGCGGAGCTCGGGTCGGGCGAGCCGCCCGAGCCGGGCGAGGACCTCGCGGGCGCCGTTGTCACGCCAGCGCTGATCAACACCCACCACCACCTGTTCCAGACGCTGACCCGTGCCCGGGCGCAGGAGGCGGATCTGTTCACCTGGCTCAAGGAGCTGTATCCCGTCTGGGCCAGGGTCGACGCCGAGGCCGAGTACGCCGCGGCCCGGACGGGGCTTGCGGAGCTGGCGCTCTCCGGCTGCGGCACCGTGTTCGACCACCACTACGTGTTCCCGCGCGGCGAGGACGGCCTGATCGAGGCGGAGCTCCAGGCTGCCCGCGAGCTGGGCGTCAGGATCGTCGCCTCGCGCGGATCGATGGACCTCGGCGAGTCTGACGGCGGCCTGCCGCCCGACGGGCTCGTCGAGGACCTCGACGCCGTGCTCGCTGACACCGAACGGCTGGCGACGCTGCACGAGACCGGTCCGGGAGCGCGTGTGCAGCTCGCGGTCGCGCCGTGCTCACCGTTCTCCGTCACCGGCCGGCTGATGACCGAATCGGCGGAGCTCGCGCGTCGCCTCGAGCTGCCGCTCCACACACACCTTGCCGAGACCGTTGAGGAGGACAAGTACTGCCTGGAGCTATACGGCTGTCGCCCGGTCGAGTACCTCGAGCGGCTCGGCTGGCTCGCCGAAGACGTCTGGTGTGCGCACTGCGTCCACGTCGACGACAGCGACATCGGCAAGTTCGCCACGAGCGGCACCGGGGTGGCGCACTGCCCGACCTCGAACCTTCGCCTCGGCGCCGGCGTCGCACCCGTGCGGCAACTGCTCGACGCCGGCGTCCGTGTCGGCCTCGGCGTCGACGGCTCGGCTTCGAACGAGCGAGGCGACCTGCTGTTCGAGGTCAGGCAGGCGCTACTCGTCGCGCGCGGCCGCGGCGGGCCCACTGCCCTCACTGCGCGTGAGGCGCTTCGCCTCGCCACGCGCGGCGGCGAAGCGATTCTTGGTCGCGACGACCTCGGCGCGATCGAGCCGGGCCGCTGCGCCGATCTCGCCGTCTGGCGAACGGACATGATCGAGCTGGCCGGGGCTCGGGACCCGGTCGCGGGGCTTGTCTTTTCCGCCCCGCACCGGGTCGACCGGCTGCTCGTCGGCGGCGAGAATGTTGTCCGCGAAGGTCAGCTCGTTCGTGCCTCCGAGGAGGAGATCGCCCGCGAGCACCGCAAGCAGGCGACAAGATTCGCCGCATGATCTCGACCCACATCCTCGACACCGAGCATGGCGAGCCGCGCGCAGGCCTCAAGGTTGCCCTCTACCGCGGCGACACGCTCGTCTCCGAGCAGCTGACCGACGCCGACGGCCGCGTCGCCGAGCTGGCCCCCGACGGCGTCGAGCCGGGCGACTACCGCCTGGTCTTCGGCGTGGCCGGCGAGTTCTTCCGCCAGGTCGAGCTGACCCTTTCGATCTCCGACGCCGAGCGCGACTACCACGTCCCACTGCTCGTCGCCCCTTACGCGTGCACGACCTACCGCGGCAGCTGACCGAGGAAGAGCTCGCCGAGCTCTTCGAGGGCCACACCAGACTCGTCGAGCTGTTGGCCCAACGAGAGGACCCGCTCGGCGCCGCGGACGAGGTGGTCGCCGAGCTGACCGAGGCCGAGCAGCGCGAGGCGCTGAACGCGCATCCGGCAATCGGAGCCCGCAACCTCTCGGAGCGCTCCGCAGCCGAGCAGGGCCGAGGCGGCCATCCCGCCGTTCTGACCGAGCTCGCCTACCTGAACCAGGTCTACGAAGAGAAGTTCGGCTTTCGCTTCGTCGTGTTCGTCGATGGCCGCACGAAGTCCGAGATCCTCAAGGTGCTGCAACAGCGGCTCGAGCGCACACGCGAGGAGGAGCTCGAGACCGGTCTGCACGAGCTCGTGGCGATCGCACGCAGCCGCTGGCAAAGGTAGTGCCATTGCTGATGGACCCCTACGCGAACGAGTGGCTCGATCTCCTCGTTCGCTGGCTCCACGTGATCGCCGCGATCGCCTGGATCGGGGCGTCGTTCTACTTCATCGCGCTCGATAACCACCTGCGGCCGCCCGAGGACGAGGCCGACAACGAGCGCGGCGTCGGCGGCGAGGCCTGGGAGATCCATGGCGGCGGCTTCTACCAGGTGCAGAAGTACCGGGTCGCTCCGCGGACGCTGCCCGAGCCCCTGCACTGGTTCAAATGGGAGGCCTACACGACGTGGCTCTCCGGCTTCGCGCTGCTGATCGTCCTCTACTACGTCAATGCGAACACGTACCTGATCGACAGGTCGGTCGCCGACCTCCGCCCCTGGCAGGCAATCGGGATCAGCGTCGCATTGCTCGCCGCAGCCTGGCTCGTCTACGACGGGCTCTGCCGGCTGATTCCGAACGACCTCGCACTCGCTGCCGTGCTGCTGGTCCTGGTGACGCTCGCGGCCTGGGGCGTCAGCCACCTCTTCTCCGGCCGTGCCGAGTACATCCAGATCGGGGCGATGCTCGGGACGATGATGGCGGGCAACGTCGTCTTCGTGATCATTCCGGCCCACTGGGAGCTCGTCCGTGCCAAGCAGGCGGGCCGGGAGCCGGACGCAGCGGCCGGGCTGCGCGCCAAGCAGCGCTCGATCCACAACAACTACCTGACGTTGCCGGTCGTGTTCACGATGATCAGCAACCACTTTCCCATCACCTACGGGCATTCGTACTCTTGGCTCATCCTGGTCGCCCTGCTGGTGATCGGCGCCTGGGTGAGACACTTCTTCAACCTACGCCAGACCGGCCGGAACGCTTGGTGGATCCCGGTGACGGCGGCGCTGGCAATCGCCGGTCTCGCCGTGGCGATCCGGCCACACAGCTCCTCGGGCGGAACGGCGGTGCCGTTCACACGGATACAGGCAATCGTGGAAGCGCGGTGTGTCCCCTGCCATTCGGTGCGTCCGACGAAGGTCGACTCCGCGCCGATGGGAATCGTCTTCGACACCCCGCAGCAGATCGCAGCGCAGGCACGCCTGATCGAGCAGGTCGCCGTGCAGACGAAGGTCATGCCGCTCGGAAACCAGACCGGCATGACACAGGCCGAGCGCGACGCACTCGGCGCTTGGATAAATCAGGGCGCCAAGACGAGGTAGGTTCCGCGGATGCTCGAGATCGAGGTCAGCGGAGCGCGCTTCGAGGCACGGCTCGAGGAAGGCGCGGCGCCGCAAACGGTTGCCGCCTTTCGCCGGTTGCTGCCACTCGAGAGCAAGCTGATCCATGCACGTTGGAGCGGCGAGGCCTGCTGGATTCCGTTCGGCGAGCTGAACGTCGGGATCGGGCCCGAGAACGCCACCAGTTACCCGAATGCCGGCGAACTGCTCCTCTACCCAGGCGGCGTCAGCGAGACCGAGATCCTCTTTCCCTACGGCCCGACGCATTTCGCGAGCAAGGCCGGCGTGCTCGCGGGAAACCATTTCGCGACGATCGTCAAGGGCACCGAGCAGCTGCGCGAACTCGGGCCGCTTGTGCTCTGGCAGGGCGCGCAGTCCATTCGCTTCGACGAGCGCTAGCGCTTGGACATGCGCGCGAGCGTCTCGGTCAACGCGTCCACGGCGAGCGCGATGTCTTCCGCGCTGGAAAGCTCGTCCGGGGAGTGGCTGGCGCCGCCGTTCAGCGAGCGGACGAACAGCATCGCCGTCGGCACCCCGGCAGCCGCGAGCACCATCGCGTCGTGGCCCGCGCCGGAGACGAGCTCTGGCGCCCCCGGGAGCACCGCGCGCAGGGTGTTGTTTTTATGACCGCTCATCGCAACCGGATCGAGACGCCAGGTCGGCTCGAACCCTATCGACTCGATGAGCGCATTGAGGCTCTCGGCCGTGGGCGCCCGCGCATCGACGGAAACCGTCACCCGCTCGGGCACGACGTTCGTCGCGCCGGGCTCGACCTCGAGCGCTCCGACAGTCGCAAGAGCACCATCCTTCGCGCTCTCGCGAACGCGGAGGACGAAGCTCGCAGCCTCGACGAGCGCGTCTGCCCGCTCCTCCATCGGCGTCGTCCCGGCGTGAGCCGCGCGGCCCTCGAAGGTCACCGCGCCCCGCGCCTGCCCGATCACGCCGCTGACGATGCCGAGGGGCTCGCCGAGGCGCTCGAGCACCGGCCCCTGCT
>JALYLK010000139.1 GCA_030774275.1 Actinomycetota bacterium | reverse complement strand
AGCCGTGCGAGACGATCTCACCTGGAAGTGAGGCAATTGGGCTGCGGTTCGAGCCGAGGACGCCGCACTCGACCTCCGTGCCGGGCACGAACTCCTCGACGAGCACCTTCTCGTCGTGGCGGAAGGCGAGCTCGACCGCCGGTGCGAGCTCCTCCTCGGAACGGGCCTTCGAGATCCCGACCGAGGAGCCGAGTCGCGCGGGCTTGACGAAGACGGGGTAGTCGAACGGGTTCACGGGCTCGTCGCCCTCGCGTAGCGTGATGTTGCGCGTCACCGGGATCTCAGCGTCGCGCATCACTGCCTTGAACCGGTCCTTGTCCATTGCGAGCGCGGAGCCGAGCACGCCGGCGCCGACGTAGGGGACGTCTGCGAGCTCGAGCAGGCCCTGAACGGTGCCGTCTTCGCCGAACGGCCCGTGCAGGATCGGGATCACCACGTCGACGTCCGCGAGCGCCGCCGGGACGCTCTCCGTGGGGACGGGAAGCGTCTCCACGACCGTTCGGCCCTCGCCCTCGTCCAGCTCGCCCGCGGCGCCGCGATTGAGCGCGCGTGACTCGCCGGACTCGAGCTGCCACTTCCCTTCGCGATCGATTTCCACCGTCACGGCGTCGTAGCGATCAGGGTCGAGCGAGTCCAGCACTGAGCGCGCGGAGGCGACGGAGATCTCGTGCTCGCTCGAGCGGCCGCCCATGAGGATGGCGACGCGGACGCGCGGGCTCATGGCACCGCACCGGTTGTCGTGCCCGCGTACCTTCCGACGAAAATCGTCACCGTCGATCCAGCGGGAGCGTTCGTCCCGCCGCCGGGCTGCTGGTCGATCACGATGCCCTGAGAGCCCGGGTCGCTGACGTCTTGAGGGACCACTTTCACCTTGAACCCTGAGCTCTCCAGAAGAGACTTGGCCGTGGGCTCATCCTGGTTCCGCACGTCCGGGACCGGTGTCGCAGCAGCAGCGCCCTTCGAGACGTTGAGCGTAACTGTGGTTCCCGCTCCGACCTTGATGCCGGGATCCGGCGACTGGGAGACCACCGTGTCCTTCGGCTGGTTCGAGTCGACCATGTTCTCTGAGACATTGAGCCCTGCCCCGAGCAGGGTCGAACGCGCGCTCGCGTAGGGCTGGCCGACGACGTTCGGTATCGCGATTTGCTGGGAGCCTTGCGACACGTTGATGCGGACGCTCGTGTTCCAGAAGACGCGGCTGTCGGCCGGCGGGTTTTGGCCCGTCACGGTGTCGGGGCTCTGGGACGAATAGACGTGGAAAACGGAGACCTTCAGGTGGGCGGCGGTCAACGCCGCCACCGCATCGCTTTGGGACTTGCCGACGACGTCGGGGACCGTCGTTTTCGGCTTGCCCGTGGAGACGGTGAGCACGACCGTGTTGCCTTTGTCGGTTTTCTCACCGCCGGCGATGCTCTGCCGTATGACTGTCCCGGCCGGGAAGGTCTCACTGGCGCCGGGGACGACCTTCGCCGTCAGGCCCTTGTCCGTGATCTTCTTGACCGCCTGGGGCTGCTTCAGCCCGAGCACGTACGGCACCGCCACCGGTTTGTTCGCGTTGAGCTGCTCCGAGATCTTCCCGTAGGCGAAGAAAGCAGCGAAGCCGGCTCCGATCAGCAGTAGCGCGACGAGCACCCACGGCCAGATCGAGCGCGAGCGCCGCGGCGGGCCCTCGTAGCCGTAATACCCGGCCGGCGGCGTCGGCGGCGGCGGCTCCGACGGCGCCACCTGAGTGGGCCTCGGCGCGATGATCGTCGGCGCGCCGGAGATCCCCGCGCCGGCCAGCACGGCGGTTGCGGCGTCGGTCGTCTCGCTAGAAACCGCGAGCCCACGTTGGATCCGCGCAAGGTCGGCGTCCATCTCCGCCGCCGTTTGGTAGCGATCCTCGGGATCCTTGGCGAGCGCGCGCAGGGCGACCAGGTCCAGATCTTCCGGCACGTCGTCGCGCAGCTCGGAGGGCGGTACCGGCACCTCGGACAGGTGTTTCATCGCGATCTCGAGGGGCGTGTCGCCGGTGAACGGCACCTTCCCGGTCAGCATCTCGTAGAGCACGATCCCGACCGAGTAGACGTCCGAGCGCTGGTCGACTGGCGCGCCCCGCGCCTGCTCGGGCGAGAGGTACTGCGCCGTACCGATGATCGAGCCGGCCTCCGTCATCTGACTCGCGCCGGAGCGGGCGATCCCGAAGTCCGTCACCTTCAAGCGGCCGTCGGCGTCGACGACGACGTTGTGCGGCTTGATGTCGCGGTGGACGATCCCGTTCCGGTGCGCGAAGCCCAGCGCGGCGAGCATCTGGCGCGTGTAGTCGATCGCGATCCCGATCGGCGTCGGGCCTCGGCTGACCATCAGCTCCTTCAGCGAGCGCCCAGAGAGGTACTCCATCGCGATGTAGTAGGTGCCTTCGGCTTCGCCGCGGTCGTAGATCGAGACGATGTTCGGATGGGAGAGGCCGGCGGCATTCTTCGCCTCGCGGCGGAAGCGCTCGATGAATGAGTCGTCGGCGGCGTGGCGGTCGTCGAGGATCTTGATCGCAACGCGGCGTCCGAGCTCCTGATCTTCGGCCAGATAGACGTTCGCCATCCCGCCCGCGCCGAGCTTGCGGATGATCCGGTAGCGGCCGTCGAAGACGGAGTCGATCAGGGTGTCGCCTGTCACGGCCATGGCTCTATTTGTTCGACCTCGGGCTCAGGACAGCCTGCATCAGCTGCTTGGCGATCGGTGCCGCGGTGGTGCCGCCGAAGCCGGTCTGGTTCTCGAGCGTGACGGCGACGGCAACCTGCGGGTGGTAGGCCGGGGCGAAGCAGATGAACCAGGTCGTGTTGATCCCGGAGGTGCCCGTTTCCGCGGTACCGGTTTTGCCGGCGACCGAGATTCCCGGGATCGCGGCCGCGCCGCCGGTGCCGTCGTTGACCGCGGCGACCATCATCGAGGTCAGCTCGTTCGCCGTCTGCTTGGACATCACGCGCCGGAGCACCTGCGGTTGGACGCGGACGACGGTCGCGCCACTGGGATCGACGACGCGGTCGAGTACCTGCGGCTCCATCGTCACGCCACCGTTCGCGACGGTCGAGGCCACCATCGCCATCTGCAGCGGAGTCACAGCGAGGGTTTCCTGCCCAAAGGCGAGCCGGCCCGGGTCGACCTGGGTTCTCGGATCCCTCGGGAAGAAGAGCCTGCCGCTGTGGTAGAGGCCGCTCGGAACCTTCTCGTCGGCGGGCGTCTCGAGCGGCGGGTCCTTGTAGAAGCCGAACTTCTTCATGTACTCGAGGATCGTTCCGGCGCCGAGGGCCTTGCCGACGTTGCAGAAGACCGAGTTGATCGAGTGCTGCAGGCCCATCGCGAGGGTCGGGTGTCCAAAGGACTCGACCGGCCCGTCGGGGCTTGCGGCGTTCGAAACCTGTTTGCCGTACTCGATGCAGTAGCCGGGGTCGTAGAAGGTCGACTGGGGCGTGAACTTGTGCGAATCCAGGGCCGCCGTCGCGGTGACGACCTTGAACGTCGAGCCGGGCGTGAAAAGCCCGTCGGTCGCCCGGTTCAGCAGCGGCGCCGCCGGGTGGCAGGGCGCGCCGGGGGCCTTGATCAGGTTGAAGTGGTTCTCGACCAGGTTCGGGTTGTACGTCGGCTGCGAGGCGAGTGCGTAAACCTTGCCGGTCTGCGGATTCATCACAACCGCCGCGCCGCACTTGCCCGCGAGTTGTTGCATCGCCAGCCGCTGGATGCCGGGGCGGACGCTCAGGATCAGGTCGTTGCCGGTGATCGTGACGCCCTTCAGCTTGTCGAGCGTCTTGTTGAAGATCGTGCTGAGGTTCGCGTTCGAGGAGGTCAGGTACGCATTTTCGGACTGCTCGAGCCCGGCGCGCGAGCGGACCTGTGTGGAATAGCCGACCAGGTTCGCGAACAGCTTGCCGGTCGGGTAGCGGCGAAAGTAGAGCGTCTGCCCACCGACTTTGCGGCGGACGTTCGTGGCGAGCAGCGTCCCGTCCGCGGCGCGGATCAGCCCGCGCTTGATCCTGAATTGCGCGACGCGCTGGATCGCGTTGTCCTGCTTCTCGGCCAGGCTCGCGGACGCCCACGTCTGCCAGTACGTGGTTGCGACGACCAGCGCCGCGAGCAGGATCAGGGAGGCGACTGCGAGCTTCGTGATCTGCCTGTTCATGCGTCCCTCGGCGCATTCGCGCGATTGGAGATCAGGAGCAGACCGGCGAGCAGGACGAAGTTCGCGACGACGCTGGAGCCGCCGTAGGAGACGAACGGAAGCGTGATCCCGGTCAGCGGGAGCACTCGCAGGATCCCGCCGACGATGATGAAGGTCTGCAGCGCGAACCCGAAGGTGAGCCCGGCGGCCGCGAGCTTCGAGAAGCCGTCATCGGCGAGCAGGGCGATCCGCATCCCGCGCAAAGCGAAGAGCATGAACAGGAGCAGCAGCGCCGAGATCCCGATCAGTCCGAGCTCCTGTGCCAGCGCCGAGTAGATGAAGTCGGTGTTCAGGTCGGGGATCAGCGCATGCCCCGACGTGGTCTCGAACGTCCCTTTTCCGAACCCGGTGCCGCCGAAGCCGCCGTTGCCCACGGAGTACAGCGATTTGACCAGCTGGTAGCTCTGACAATCCTGGCGGAGGGCGAGCTGGCCGTTGAGCGGGCAATAGATCTTGTGATCGGTCCAGGGATGCAGCCAGATCGTCACGCGCTCGTGAACGTGGGCGACCTGCGTGTAGACGAAATACGAGCCGGCGAGGAAGAGCGAGAGGCCGATCGCGGTGAACAGCAGCCGGCCTGTCGCAACGTAGAGCATCGCCAGGAAGATCCCGTAGTAGAGGAGCGCCGAGCCGAGGTCGTTCGTCTCGACCAGGACGAGCATGGCGCCGCCCCAGATCACGAGCAGCGGCCCGAAGTCCTTCAGCCGTCCCTGCGCGAGCACCTCGCGCTTCTCGCGCAGGTAGCCCGCGAGGAAGACGATCAGGCAGAGCTTCGCGATCTCGCCGGGCTGGAACTGAAGCGAGCCGAAGTGGATCCAGAGCCTGGCGCCGTTGACCGTAGAGCCTAGCCCGGGCAGCGCTGGAAGAACGAGCAGCCCGATCGCCGTTAGGCCGAAGATGTACTTGTAGCTCTCCAGCCGGCGGTAATCGCGCCGCAGGGCCAGCAGCGTCCCTGCGAAGACGGCGACCGCGATGATCACCCAGACCCCCTGCCGAAACGCATCTCCTGGATGGATGCGGTAGATCTCGGTCAGCCCGACCGCGGTCAGCAGGGCCGCCATCGGCAGCAGGTACGGGTCGGCATAGGGCACGGCGTAGCGCGCGACCAGATGGGCGACGAGGTACAGCGCAAGGAAGAGCGCGGCGTACGAGAGGGACGCCGTCGAAACGACCGCTTGCCGCGCGATGTAGACGCTCGCGAAGCCGAGTGCGGTCAGCGCTCCGACGACGACCAGGTTCAGCAGCTCTCGGTTTCTCAGGCTCAGCGCACTACCTCCCGTTGAGCGTCCAGAGGACAATCGCCACGACCGCGAGGGCGACCAGGATCAGCAGCAACGCGATAAGCATCCGCGAGCGGGTGCGGCGCTTCGCCTTGGCCGCCAGCTGGGCGGCTTCCTCGGGCGGGACGACCATGGTCTCCACTGCCGGAACGCCGCTCAGTTCGTCGAGCGTGTCGTCGTCGTCCACGTGCCCGTCCGCACCCATTACCGGGTACTGCGCCGTCTCCTCGAGCGGCTCGCCGACCTGCTCTCCGATCTCGAAGAAGACGACCGTGATGTTGTCTTCGCCGCCTCCCCTGTTCGCGGCTCGGATCAACGCTTTCGCCGCCGTCTGGAGGTTGTCGCGGTGCTTCTCGACGGTGCTCAGGATCACGTCGTCCTCGACCATCGACGTCAGCCCGTCTGAGCAGAGCATGAACAGGTCGCCGGGCTGGGTCGGGATGGAGAACGTGTCGACGTCGACGTCGGGATCGGTGCCGAGCGCGCGCGTGATCACCGAGCGCTGGGGATGCGTCTCGGCCTCCTCGGGGGAGAGCTTGCCGCTGCGGACGAGCTCCGCGACGAGCGAGTGGTCCTCGGTCAGCTGTTCGAGCTTCCCGTCGCGGATCAGGTAGGCGCGCGAGTCGCCGACGTGGCCGAAGACGACTGCGCCTTCCTCGACGAGCGCGACCGTCATCGTCGTCCCCATCCCGGAAACCGCGGCGTCCTGGCTCGAGCGCTGGTAGACACGGCGGTTCGCTTCCTGGATCAGCTCCACCACGTAGGCTTCGCCGCCGCCCGCGGTGCCTTCGCCGCCACGCACGGCACCGGCCGCGAGGCTCGACGCGAGCTCGCCGGCCTGTGCGCCGCCCATCCCGTCGGCGATCGCGAAGAGCGGAGGCTCGACGACGTATTCGTCTTCGTTTCGCCGGCGTTTCTTGCCTGTGTCGGTGCCGTGACCGAGCTGTCGGACGGGGCTCATCCCTCGTACCTCAGCTCGGTCTCGCCGACGCGGACCACGTCGCCTGGCGTCAGCTTGCGCGCGCGTGTGAGCTTGATGCCGTTCAGGTACGTGCCGTTTGTGGAGCCGATGTCCTCCAGCCAGACGCCGTCGCCGCGCGGCTCGATGCGCGCGTGCTTCGCCGAGGCGTAGTCGTCGCCGTCTAGCGTGACGTCGTTCTGAGGGCCACGCCCGACGGTTAGAGCCTTGGAATCGATCGTCCGTTCCTCGCCCTGCTCGAGCGTCGGGCTGGTGACGACGACAAGCCGAGCACCGCTGCTTGTCCGCGCCTCGAACGCGGCCAACTCATTGCCTTGAGAGGGCGCGAGGATGAAGCTCTCCTGCGGCGAGCGGAAATCCTTGCTCGCCGTGCTGACGATCCGCCAGATGAACAGGTAGAGCAGGACGACGAAGGCGATCTTGAGGACGAGCAGGAGCTCCTCGACCGCGATCGAGCCGAGGGCCATGGTCAGCCTTCGGTCTCCCGCCCGAAGACGAGGTCAGTCGACCCAACCGTGATCGTGTCTCCCGGCCGTAGCTTCGCGCGCTTGAGGCGCCTTCCGTTGACCTCGGTCCCGTTCGTCGAGTCCAGGTCGACGACCCAGTGCGCGGCGCCTTCCTGACGCACTTCCGCGTGGCGGCGCGACACGTTCTGGTCGGCGACCTGGATGTCGGAGTCCTTCGAACGGCCGATCACGACGCGCCGCTTGTCGAGCTCGTGCTTTCTGCCGTTGTAAGTCAGCGTCGCGACTTCGCGCTCGAGGCCGAGCTCCTCTGCGGAGACGGCCTCGGTTACGGGAGCCTTCGGCTTGTAGACCATCGTCGCTCCGGGTGCGACCTCCGGCGCGGGCTCGTCGGCCGGCGTCAGCTGCGGGCCGCCCTGCGCCATCCGGGTCGCGATCCCGAACTCTCCGACCTCGAGATCCTCGTCAGTCTCCATCAGGACCCTCGGCGGCGAAAGGAGGACGTACTTCTCGCGACGAGCGTTCTCGGCGAGATAGTCCTGCAGCTCCACGAGCAGCGATTCCTCGTAGCTGTCGAACTGCTCGCGGTCGGCCGGGGAGAGGTAAATCGTGTACTCGTTCGGCACATAGAGGCGCGAAACCGAGATCACGCGGTGATCCTCCATCTCCTTGACCAGTTTGCGGGCGAGCTCGACCGGCTGCACGTTCGTGCGGAAGGCCCGTCCGAAGACCCCTTCGAACAGCGACTCGATCTTGGCCTCGATGTTCTTGAGCACGGTCATTGCAGGGGTCTTTTACCCCGCACGAGTCTAGCTTTCGTCTCTGACCGCCAGCCCCATAGAGGTGGCCAGGATCGTGGCGATGATTGCCGCGTCCGGCACCGCTGGGTTTGGAGCAAGCAAGCCGGCCAGGAACAGGATCCCGAACAGCCAGATTCGGCGCCGCTTGATCCGCGGCAGGGCGACGGCAGCCGTTGCGATTACCAGCGCCTCGAGCAGGAGCGTCGGGTGGGAGCTCAGCGAATGCCAGACGGCGCCGGTCGCCGCGAGCGGGTCGCGCGTGCTGTGCAAGTCGACTGTCGGCGCCTGCTGGCCCACGAACGGAATCTTTCCGTCGCGCAGGCCCGCGAAAACCCCACTTATGAGGACGGCCGTGAAGACCTGCACGGCGCGACGCGGGCCGCCTCGGATTTTCTGCGCTGCGAGCGGCAGTAGGCCGAGCAGCGACAAGGGGGCCAGCAACGGCCCGGCGACGAAGAAGAGCCCCGTTCGCGGGTCCTTCCAGGAGAAGGCAAGCCAGCCGAGCGCGACGGCTGTGTACGCCCACGCGAGCCCGGCCGAGAGGTTTCCGAGTGGCAGCACCGGCACTGCGAGCGCGAGCGCCAGGCCGGCCCGCTCGCGGACGAGCGTCAGGGCAACCGCCAGTGCCGCCAGCCCGAGCGGCCAGCCCGAGGGGTAGAAAGGCAACACCGCCGCTCCGGCTCCCGCGAACAGGCCCGCCGCCGCGGCAGGCGCGAAGCGGCTCGGCGGCAGTGAAAGCTGCGGCAGCGTGCGCCCTCGCCGGTCGCGGCGGTGCCGCGTTGCGCGCAGCGCGGCTGCGAGCTTCGCGGCAGACGGACGCTTGGCAGGCTCGACCGACAGTGCCCGGTCGACGAGAGCGATCAGCGGCCGCGGCAAGTCGGGTCTGGCAGTACCGAGCGACACGGCGCCCGATTCGATTCGCCTTGCGGTGTCGAGTAATGACCCCTGCCAGAAGGGATGCCAGCCGGCAAGCGCCTCCCAGAGGAGAACACCGACGGCCCAGACGTCGGCCGGAGCTCCGGATTCCTCACCGCGCAGGCGCTCGGGCGGAATGTAGGCGAGAGTTCCGGGGACGTCGCCGGCGGCGGTCAGCGTTTCCTCGCCGTCCATTCGCGCGAGCCCGAAGTCGAGCAGCCGAACCGAGATCTCGTCGCTCTCGGCGAGCAGCACGTTCGAGGGCTTCACGTCGCGGTGGACGATCCGGTGCGCGTGGGCATGCGCCAGCGCCTCGCAGATCTGGGCCGAAATCTCGAGCGCGTCGGCGTCGTTGACCGCGCCCTCGCGAAGGGCCTGCCGGAGGGTCCGGCCCGGCACATACTCGTAGGCGATGTAGACGTGGCGCGAGTCGCGCGCGAGCGCGTACGCGCGCTGGCAGCCCGGATGGCGAAGGCGTGCGGCCGCGGTGGCCTCGCGCTCGGCACGTGAGGCTGCCTTGCCCTCCCGTGGGACGATCTTCAGCGCGACCTCGACGCCTGTCGGCTCGTCACGGGCCAGCCAGACTGACCCCGAGCCCCCGCTACCGAGCGGCTGCAAAGGGCGATACCGGCCCAGAACGAGCTCGTTTGGGGCTACGGCGAGGGCCGGTTCTGACACGGGCGCACGTTCGCCGCCGCCGGGCGAAAGCCTTTCCTGGTGACGAGCAAGGCCTGTTCACGCCGCCTCAACGGTTACAGTGGGCGCGCAACTTTTCCCTGCACGAAGCCATGACCGAGCGCGACACCGACATCGAGTTCGACTTCTTCGAGGAGCCGGAGACCAGAGAGGCCGCACGGCCTGAGCGGCCTCCGGCGCGGGGCGGCCCTCGGCCGCCAATAACGCCGCAAGGCTTCACTCCGCTGCTCCGTTTGGTCGGGCTGATCGCCTTTGCGATCGTGATCGTCGTGCTGCTCGTCTACGCGATCGAGGGCTGCCAGTCCTCGAGCAAGCACGCGAAGTACGACAACTACATGAAGCAGGTGTCCCAGATCGCCTCGGACTCGCACTCGATCGGAACTCGCCTTGGGGCTTTGCTGATCCAGCCTGGCCTGAAGCCGAGCGACGTGCAGAGCAAGCTCGCCGGGCTCGCCCGCTCCGAGCAGCAGGACGCCGACCGCGCTCGCGCGATCAACCCGCCCGGGCGGCTGCGGGATGAACATCTGCGGATGATCGATGCCCTCGAGTACCGCTACAGCGGCATCGTCGGGATCGGCGACTCGCTGTCTCGAGCGTTGAAGACGAAGAATCTGGCCAACGCTCAGGCCGCCGCGATGCTGCAGGTTCCCGCACTGCGCCTGATCGCGAGCGACGTCGTCTGGGACGACGGCTTCAGGGATCCCAGCAAGCAGGTGCTCAAGAACCAGGGCGTCGGCGACGTGCGGGTGCCGAACTCGAAGTTCGTCCAGAACCCGGACTTCTTCACGACTACCCCCCTCGCCGGTGTCGTGGCACGGCTCCGCGGAGTGAGCGTGTCCCCCAAGGCCGGCGGGCTACACGGGACCAACATCGTCTCCACCAAGGCGCTCCCGAGAGGGACACAGCTCTCGACCACCACGCAGCTACCAGTCGTCGCGAGCACCAATCTCGGCTTCGAGGTAACGATCGCGGATTCCGGCGATTCAGCGGAGGTGGGAATCCCGGTCACGCTGACGATCAAGCAGGGCAGTAATCCGCCAATCGTCAAGCACCAGAAGCTTGCCTTCATCAGCCCCAAGGAGCAGAGGTCCGTCTTCTTCCGAAACATCCAGGTGACTCAGTTCGGTAGTCCTTCGACGGTGACGGTCACCGTCCAACCTGTCCCGAACGAGCACAACACGTCGAACAACACCGCGTCGTATCCGGTGCTCTTCTCGCTCTCGCCGACCGGGTGAGCAGCTCTACGGCTGCGGCAATCGCGATCGCGGCGGCGGTCGTGGCGGTAGCTGCCCTGGCTGCGGCGGTGCTCGCCTGGCTCCAGCTCAGGCGGGTGAGGGCGTCGCAACAGGTGATGCTCGGTGGCGGCACGGGCGATCTCGTCGACTTCGCCGTCTCGCTGCAGACCCGTATCGACGATCTCCACCGGGCGGTCGACGAGATAGCGGCCGGGCTCGCGCGTGTCGACCGGCGCGTCGACGAGTCCGTTTCGAAGACCTCGATCGTCCGCTATGACGCCTACGAAGGAACGGGCGGCCATCAGTCCGCCTCGGTCGCGCTGCTCGACGGGGCGCGCAGCGGAATCGTGGTCAGCGCGATCC
>JALYLK010000138.1 GCA_030774275.1 Actinomycetota bacterium | reverse complement strand
GGAGCAGGTCTGAGGCCGCTCTCCCGCAAAGGCCATCAGAGCGCGGCGTGCGTTCACCTGGATGCTCAGCGTCACGTTGCCCGGCGCAGGGATTCGCAGCCTGATCATCGAGTCTTTGCCGGGATCGAGGCATCCGGTCGAGGCCATCCAGTAAGGCGAGTAGCGGATCGCGAGCCGGTAGGTACCAGCTTCGGCCGCCCGGACCGTCACTTGGCTCTCGGATAGGCCGACAACAGCGGCGGGGCCAGGCCCGGTGATCAGCGGCGTCGGGGACGGGACCGAGTAGATGCTCACGTGTTTCGCCTTCATCACGGGCGTCAAGCCTGAGTTGCCGGACTGCAACAGCTTCGCCTCGGCGCGCGCGCTGTAGTCCGGCGGGGCGTCCGTGAGGACGACGTAGCGGATCCCGAGCGAGTGCAGCCAGGTCACGTACGCCCCGCGGGCAAGTCCGTCGTCGCTGTAGAGGAGGCGATTCTGGGGGTAGTCGTTCTGGCGGAACCACCCTCGTGCGAGTGGGATACCGGCGCGGGGCAGATAGACGGCATCCCAGTGTCCCGCGGTATCGACTGCCTCGACGCGGAAGGACGGGGTCAGATGGTCGTGCAGGTAGTTGATCGCCGGCTGCCAATACGCCTGGGCAGAAGCTGGGTCCTCGGACGTCTTGACGAAGCTGAAGGCGAGCGGCGTCAGGTTCCAGGACGTCGCCAGCGCCAGCGTGACGACGGCCACCGGCAGCGGCCGCCACTGTCGGAGCGACAACGCGAGCACCGCGACCGGGACCGCGACGTAGCGCAACCGATCGACGTTTTCGCCGAGCGACGAGGGAATCGCAAAGGCGGCCAGACAGGCTCCGAGGTAGACGATGAACAACCAGCGGAGCGGGCGAGCGCGTTCGACCCGCCAAGTCAGTGCTGCGCCGAGGACGCAGAAGACGCAGACTGCAAGCAGTTCCTGCCACGAGAACGGATAGCGTCCTCCGTCGGCGAAGAGGCGCCAGAGGACGGCCTCGGTGCCTCCCATCACAGCGATGATCGCTGCCGGCACGAGCAGCTTCCGACCCTCACGCCAGCGGGCGACTCCGATCCCTGCGAGGACGAAGCTGAGCAGGAGGAACGAGAGCGGGCTGGCGGCCGCGGTCAACGCTGCGAGTACCGCGAACTTCCAGCGAGAGCCTGTCTGGAGCGCCCAGATCGCCAGCAGAGCCAGGGCGCTGCCTAGGGCAAAGGGGAACGCCCCGGAAACGACGATGCACGCCCAGACGACGGCGAACGTCCAGTTCGACCACCGCGCGGCTGGTCCCCACTCGTGACTCAAGACGACCGAGAAGGCAAGGGCGGCGATCGCGATTGTGGTCACCGCGAGCAGCTTGATTCCCAGCACTGCCGCGAGCGGGTAGTAGATGAGGCTGTAGGTGATGAAGCTGTAGCGGCCCGCGTACCAGAAGTTGTTCCAGAACCCGAAACCGTGCTGGAGGAACGCGGTGCGCTGGTAGGCGTGTGCGGCGAAGTCGGCGCCCGGCGGTCCAAGCCAGACGAGCAGCGACGCCAAAAATGCGGCGGCCGCTGCGCAAAGGACGGCTTCGCGCGCAACCATGCTGGTGCGGACGGGCACTGGCCTGCACGATAACGACGACGGCGGCGTTCTCGACGTCCGTACCGGGATCTCGGGGCATTCCTTCCCGCCTGGTGCGGCCGTTACCCTTGCGGAATGAGGGGCGCAGTGGCGGCCGGGCACAAGCTCACCGCCGAGGCGGGCGCTGAGGTGCTCCGCGAGGGCGGGAACGCGGTTGACGCGTGCATCGCCGCGGCCTGCATGTCGTGGGTGACGGAACACTCGCTGACGAGCCCGGGCGGCGGCGGCTTCCTACTCGTCCGCACCTCGGGCGGGAAAGTCCGGCTGCACGACTTCTTCGTGGCGATTCCCGGCTACGGGCTCGGCGTCCCGGTCGGCGAGATGGAGGCGGTCGACGTCGAGTTCGACCGGGGCGCCACGCAGATCTTCCGGATCGGCGCCGCCTCGTGCGGCGTTCCCGGCGCGCTCGCGGGGCTCGAGGCGGCGCACAGCGCCTACGCGACGCTGCCTTGGCGGCGCCTGTTCGAGCCTGCGATCAGCGTGGCACGGGAGGGACACGTGCTCTCCCGGCCGCAGGCCTACCTGCACGCGATCCTCGACGTGATCCTGCGACGAACGGACGCCGGCCGCGAGATCTTCGGCCCGGAAGGCGTTCGTCTCGTCGCTGGCGAGCGGCTCGTGATGCCCGAGCTCGCCGACACGCTCGAGCAACTTGCGGAGGGTGGCGCCGGCGCGTTCTACGGCGGCGAGCTCGGCCGTCGAGTCTCCGAGCACGTTCTCGCGGAGGGCGGCAGCCTGACGGAGGAGGATCTCGCCCGGTACCGCGTGATCTCGCGGCGGCCGATTCGCAGCTCCTTCCACAACCACGAATTCGTCTCGAACCCGCCGCCCTCGTCCGGCGGAATCCTGATCGGCTACGCGCTGCAGCTGCTCTCGCGTCTGGGTGCGGGGGGGCCGCCGGGAAGCGCCGAGGCTATCGCCCGCCTCGCGGAGGTGATGCGCGAGCAGACGCGTGCGCGCGGCGGGAGTTTCACGAGCGACCTTTATCGCGGGGGGCTCGTCAGCCGGCTCTTCGCCGAGATCGATGCGGGCGCGGAGCGGATCGAGGCCCGCGAGGCCGGCCGGGCCGAGCCCGCCGGCGTGCCCGGGACGACCCACATCTCGGTCGTCGACGCCGCCGGCAACGCCGCCTCGCTGACCGCCTCGAACGGATCCGGGTCGGGCGTGATCGTCCCGGGTACGGGCTTCCACCTCAACAACATGCTCGGCGAGTACGACCTCAATCCGGTCGGCCGCGGGAACCAGGGCGCGGCCGTCGGGCGACGCCTGACGAGCATGATGGCGCCGTCGCTCGTGCTCGACGACGGCCGGCCGCGCCTGGTCGTCGGCAGCGCGGGCTCGGTTCGCCTGCGGGGCGCGATCCTGCAGATCGTCCTCAACGTCGCTGCCCATGGCATGGACGTGCGAAGTGCGATCGCCCGCCCGCGTATGCACCTCGAAGAGCCGCATGTCCACTGCGAAGGCGGTTCAGACCCCGCCGAGCTCGACCGGCTCGAGGAATGGGGCTACGAGCTCGTGCGCTGGCGGACGCGGAACCTCTATTTCGGCGGCGCCGCGGCAGTTGAGCTACGCGAAGACGGATCGCTCGACGCGGCCGGCGACCCACGACGAGGCGGCCACGGAATCGTCGTTTAGTCGTCGCGAAAATGCTGCGGATTTTCCGCGAGGCTAGTTTGTCCCATCGCGTCGCTTGGGAGAGATGAAGACATACACAATCAGGCGCGCCACGCCCGCTGACGCCGGGGCTCTTGTCGAGCTCGG
>JALYLK010000137.1 GCA_030774275.1 Actinomycetota bacterium | reverse complement strand
CGCGCCGTTCCCGCTGCTCCGCTCAAAGCTCTTGGGCAACCCCGACGGCGTCTACCGCCGTGGTGACGTCGTCACGCTCCTCTACGGCACGCCGGAGCGCGTTCGCATCCTCGTCACGGAGATCGCCGGGTCGGACTTCACGCCCGAGCTCGGCAAGAAGCTGCAGGCGACGGGCACGCACGTCGAGTTTGTCCCAGTCCGCGGCTCGATTGGGCCCGGCGTGTGGATCGAGGGCCGACCGCACGTCGTACTCCTCCCCGGCGGCCCACCGAGGCTCGCCGCGAACACGCTGATCTGGACGAACGGCCAGCTCACGCTCAGACTCGAGGGCGCAGCAAGCCTGAAGCAGGCAGTGGCGATCGCCGAAACCCTGCAGTAAGAGGGGTGCACGGATGGAACCGCTCCCAGAGCCGCGGTGTACGAGGGGTGATGTCGATTGCAGGAGGTCTCACAATGAAGCGTCTCGTACTGTTCTCGGCGGCCGTCGCTCTTGCTGCCGCGCTCGTCGCGACGTCAGCGCTCGCGAAGGGCGCGAGTCAAGCGAAGATCACAGGCCCCGCCCTCGGCAACGGGATCACGCTGGCGGGTGAGGGGCAGGTCGGCGGCGTGCAGCTCATGCAGCTCGCCGAGGCCGCCGGCTTCTTTCCTGCCGTGTTCGCGACCGACCCGAACCCGATGCTCTCCACCCGCCCACAGGGCGCACTCGGGCCCCGCTACACGATCACCTATGCAATGCCCGGCCCGAGTGGCGTGGACGAGCTTCGCCAGGATCTCTACCCCTACGCGAAGCCGAGTCCCGTTACCTACGCGGAGCCCGGCCAGCGTTTCTTCGGCACGGAGAAGACCGTGGGGGGTTGGTACGTCGCGAGCGCCACGTTGAAGGACGACCTCGTGGCGGCGGGCCTACCGGAGACCCCGACCATCAACGGGGGCGGATACGAGGTCCCGTGGACGGCTGTGGGCGCCCTGGCAGCGGCCGTGGCCGCGCTGGTTGTCGTGGGCCTTGCCGTCCTCCGCAGCCGCCGCCGTCCAGCAACCGCATGAGTGCCCACACTCGCGCGAGGCTGCTCAGCCTGTGGGGTGCATAAACCCGTCTGTCGTGCTGCTGATGCGTATTTGTGGATGAGTCCGCCGAGACGATCGCGGCTCTGCTCCCGAGCGCTGACTGAGCGAGCACCGCAGAGTGCAACGTCTGTATCTCAAGCTAGACTCTTTGCATGTCGAAGCCGGGTCGCTCGCGGACACGCCAGCGGATGCGCGAGCGGGTGCGACGAGCGCTCGCGCCGCTGCCGCTCGAGTACGTGGTCGACGAGGTCGTGCGCCGGTTCGGCCTGACCGGGAGCGGCGACCTGCGCCTGAAAGTGCGTGACGGGTTCGTCGTCGGAGGCGAGTACGGCTGGGTCGCGGACGAGCTGATCCTCAAGTCCCCCGGAGAGGAACAGTCCGCCGAAGAACTGGACGAGGGCCCGATCGAGAGGGTCGAGCTGCCCAAGGGGCGCTCGATCCACGCGCTCGACCCCTCCGGCAAGCACCTTTGCATTACCCGCTCCGAGCACAAGCGGCCTTTCAAGATGGTGGTGACGATCGAGCGGCGTTCGATCTTCGCGCTCAACTTCCGGCAGCGGCGCAGTTTCACCGGCCCGGTGCCGCCGGAACTCCGCTCCCCCTGAGCTCAATGCGAGGCCCGGGTTTGCGCGCTCCGGCCGCTGTCGCTACCGTGTAGTCGCGTTTCCCCTCCGGGCAACTGGCCCTCGGGAGACGCGGCGAAAGACCAGCTTCGCCCCCGATTCGGGCTCTGAGAGCTACGGGGCGATCCCAGACCACAGCCAGTGGAGGGACGCCCTGTCTCGCTCGAACGCAAAGCACGAGGAAACACAAACGCCGCCGGCGCAGCGGCCGCTCGCGGAGCTGCGTCCGCACGAGCAAGCCGACGCGGTCCCGCCGATGCGCCCGTCCGAGTACGCGGAGTTTCTGGCCGACATCGCCGCCAACGGCGTCGAGACTCCGCTCGAGGTAACCGCCGCCGGCGTCGTCCTCGACGGCCACCACCGCCTCCGCGCCGCGCGCGAGCTTGGACTCGAGCGCGTGCCGGTGCGAATCGTCTCGCCGGCGAACGAGCTCGCCTACATGCTGCGGATGGCGATCATGCACCGTCAGCTCGAGAAGGGGCAACGGGCGGCGCTCGTCGTCGAGCTGGCCGGGATCGAGCAGCTGCGCGCCGACGCCCGCAAACGCCAGCGCGCCAACCTGCGCAACCAGCCCGAAGTGGCAACCTTGCCACCTCGAGGCAAGACGCGCGACCTGCTCGCCCCGCAGGCGCAGGTCTGTCCGCGGCTGATGCACGATGTCCTGCTCGTCCACAACGCCGCCCGGCCCTCTTCGAGCAAGTCAAGGCGGGCGAGCTCGCCCCCGACACCGCCGCCAGACGCGTACGCAGAGCGCGCCGTGATCAGGAGCTGCCGCCGGCGCCACCGCTTCCGCAAGGCCCGTTCGAGCTCGCCTACGCCGACCCGCCCTGGCAGCTCGGAAACCCGGACGGGCGCTGGGCGCCCGAGAACCACTACTCCACCCTGAGCGTCGAGGAGATCTGCGCGCTCACGCTGCCGGTTGGCGAGAGCGCCGTGCTCTTCCTCTGGGCAGTCAACGGCCTGCTCGATCCGGCCCAGGAGGTGATGCGGGCCTGGGGCTTCGCCTACAAGGCGAACATCGTCTGGGTCAAGCCCTCGATCGGGCTCGGCAAGTGGACGCGGAACCGGCACGAGCTCTTGCTCGTCGGCTGCAAGGGCGGCTATCCGCCGCCCGACCCTGAGGACCTGCCCGACTCGGTCGTCGAGGCGCCGCGGGGCAAGCACTCGCAGAAGCCGGAGGTCTTCTACCGCCTGATCGAGCGGATGTACCCGCGGGCGAGCAAGCTGGAGCTGTTTGCGCGCACGAGCCGGCCGGGCTGGGTCGCCTGGGGGAACGAGGTGGCGGCGTGAGCGACTTCGCCGCGGCGCTGGAGCCGCTGCTCACCGAGCTAGCCGAGCGGATCGCGCCGCGGGTCGCGGAGCTGCTCGACGATCGCCGCGACGAGGGCTTCCTGAACGCAGAAGGCGCGGCCGAGTACCTCGGCCTGACCCGGAAGGCGATCTACGCTCAGGTCGAGCGCGGGAAGCTGCCGCACCATCGCGCGGGCGGGCGCCTGCTGTTCGACCGGGCCGAGCTACGGGCCTGGGTGGAGCGGGGATGAACGACCACCCGCTCCGACTTGCCAACGCGGGCGAATCGAGCGATCGTCTGGGCGGAATGAAAATGCCCCGGCGGCGCGCGAACGCCCCGGGGCCGGACACCAGGAGGTACCCCTGATGTCGAAGGCCAAGGCTAGCGCCGATACCCGCCGCCACAAGACCCGCTACCGGGGGATCAGCTACCGCGAGCGAAGAGACGGCAGCCGCACCTACTCCGTCTACTGGCGCGGCGCCTATCTCGCCGTCGAGGGCGGCGAGCAGGAGGCGCTCGCCAAACAGGCTGAGCTACGGGGCAAGGCTGCGCGCGGTGAGCAGACGCGATTCTCGACCAAGTTGACCTTCGCCGATGCGGCCGAGCAGTGGCTCGAGTCGAAGCGGCACCTGCGCCCCTGGACGAAGAAGTCCTACCGCGCGGCGCTCGACAACGTCCTGCTGCCGCGCTTCGGCTCGATGAAGATCGGGGGCGATCAGCGTCGAGCACGTCGCGGCGCTGATC
>JALYLK010000136.1 GCA_030774275.1 Actinomycetota bacterium | reverse complement strand
AAGCCCTCGAGCTGGTCGATCGTGGGCTTCCGAAATTCCGGAGCCGTTTCGCGCACGAAGTCTTTCCAGAACTGTCCCGGCACTTCCGGTTCCAGTGGCGGAGGCTTCAGCCGCATCAGCGCCTCCTCGAAGCCTTGCGCCTCGAGCGTGCCCGCGAAGGACTCCTCGACCACGAACACGACCCGGGCTCCGCGGGCCTGGAGGACCTGTCCGATCCCGACACAGTTGTTCGTCGGGCCGTACGCTCCCTCCGGGAAGAAGACGAAGGTCGGCCTGTCGCTCAAGCCGTTGACAGGGCGTTTTCGAGATCGGCCCAGAGCACGTCAGGATCTTCGAGCCCGACGCTCAGGCGCAACAGGTTGTCCGGGACGCGATCGCCCTCCCAGCGGCTGCGACTCTCGATCACCGAGTCGACGCCGCCGAGGCTCGTTGCGTTCGTGATCACCTCCACCGCAGCCTCGACCCGGCGGGCGTCTCCGTGGACGTCGAACGACAGCAACCCGCCGAAGCCCGGGTAGCGCACCTGCTCGACCGCTGGGTGCCGGCGCAGCCGGTTGACGAGCTCTCCCGCGGTGGCCGTCTGGCGCTCGATCCGCGGGCGGAGCGTCTTCAGGCTGCGCAGGAGCAGCCAGGCGGAGTCGGGCGTCGCGACGATTCCGGTCCGGCCGCGGAACTCGCGGAGTCGGCTCGCAGCCGCCTTGTCTCGGCTAACGACCGCGCCCAGCAAAAGGTCATGGTGCCCGCCGAGGTATTTCGTGGCGCTGTGGACGACGTAGTCGGCGCCGTGCTCGAGTGGCCGAAGGTACACCGGCGTCGCGGCTGTCGAGTCGACAACGACGCGTCCGGAGTGCGCGGCCGCGGCCTCGAGATCCGGCATGGTCAGGAACGGATTCGACGGAGCCTCGAGCCAGACGAGGTCCGCGCCGTTGGGAGGCGGGCCGGTCTGATCGAACTCGACGAACCGCAGGCCCCAGCGCTCGAGCGAGCGGAAGAGCGCGCCGGTGCCGTAGTACGCGCCCTCGGCCAGCGCGATCGTCTGCCCGGGTTCGAGCTCGGCGAGGACGAGCGCAGTGATCGCGCCGGATCCAGAGGGAAAGAGAAGTGCCTCGCCGCCCTCGAGCTCGCCAAGTGCGCGCTCGGCCTCGACGCCCGTCGGGTGGGCATAGCGCTGGTAGTAGAACTCACCTGGCTCGCCGTCTCGGTAGGGCCAGATGGTCGAGCGGTCGAGAGGCTGCACGAGCGTAACTCTACGTTCCGATTTGACTCTGTCCGACGGGTGTGCGTATTGTCCAGCATCTCGGTCGAGAAAGCAGATAGATAAGGAGAGTCAATGAGGCGCATTTCACTTACTTTCTTGCCCCTGGCGGTGCTGGCCGCGGGCGTCGTCGTCGGCGCGAGAGCCGCGACCGCCGGTACGACCCTGAGCCTCGTGGCGTACTCGACGCCCAAGGACGCCTACGGGAAGATCATCCCGGCGTTCCAGGGAACCGCGGCGGGCAAGGGCGTCTCCTTCAATCAGTCCTACGGCGCCTCCGGCGATCAGGCACGTGCGGTGGGGGCAGGCCTCAGTGCCGACATCGTCGCGCTCTCGCTCGAGCCCGACGTCTCCACGCTCGTCAAGAAAGGCATCGTCCCGAGCAACTGGAACCAGAACAAGTACCACGGGATCGTCACCGACTCTGTCGTCGTGTTCGTGGTCCGCGACGGCAACCCCAAGAACATCCACACCTGGGCCGACCTGACCAAGAAAGGCGTCCAGGTGATCACTCCGAATCCGTTCACCTCCGGGGGCGCCCGTTGGAACGTGATGGCCGCGTACGGCGCGGAGCGCGCGCAGGGTAAGACCGACAAACAGGCGATCGCCTACCTCAAGAGCCTGTTCAAGAACGTGTCGGTGCTGCCGAAGAGCGCACGCGAGGCCACGCAGGTCTTCGCGAGCGGCAAGGGCGACGTCCTGCTCACCTACGAGAACGAAGCGATCTACGCCAACAAGAAGGGCGTGCACACCGAATACGTCCTCCCGAAACAGACGATCCTGATCGAGAATCCGGTCGCGCTCACCAAGAGCGGGCTCAAACACCCGGAGGCAAAAGCCTTCTTGAAGTTCCTCTGGTCGTCGAAGGCGCAGAAGCTCTTCGGGGACACCGGCTACCGGCCTGTGCTGAAGTCAGTCGCGACCAGCAGCAAGTACCACTACAAGCAGCCGAAGACCCTCTTCACGATCAACTCCAAGGCCCTCGGCCTGCGTGGCTGGAAGTCGGTCCAGTACCGCTTCTTCGACCACAGCAGCGGGATCATGGTGAGGGTGATTGGCCAGTAGCCCGGCCGTCAGCGTTCCCGCCCCCGGCGTCGTCCTCGGACGAGCCGGGGGCGCTTTGGCGCGCGGAATCGCGGTCTGCTATCTGAGCCTGATCGTCCTCGTGCCGCTCGCGGCACTGATCTGGAGCTCGCGCTCGCAAGGGATTCAGTCGTTCTGGGACGAGGTCACGAAGCCCGAGGCGCTGGCGGCGTTGAAGCTGACGCTCGGGGCGGCTCTCCTCGTTGCAGCGTTCAATGCCGTCACAGGTACCGCGATCGCCTGGGTGCTCGTCCGCGACTCATTCCGCGGCAAGGGCTTCTTCGATGCGGTCATCGACCTGCCGTTCGCCCTGCCCACGATCGTCGCCGGACTCGTCCTCCTGGAGCTCTACGGGCCCAACAGCCCGTTCGGCGTCGATGTCGCTTTTCAGCGAGCGGGGCTGGTGCTTGCGCTGCTCTTCGTGACGCTGCCTTTCGTCGTCCGCGCCGTCCAACCGGTGCTGCTCGAGCTCGACCGGGAGATGGAGGAGGCGGCCGAGTCGCTCGGCGCCGGCCGGATTGCCGTCTTCCGCCGGATCGTCTTCCCGAACCTCCTGCCGGCGATCCTCTCGGGCGTCG
>JALYLK010000135.1 GCA_030774275.1 Actinomycetota bacterium | reverse complement strand
ACGATGGTCTTCACGGGCCGCAGGCACTTCCGCCATTAGCCACCTGTCCCCACCGGGCGTGTCCTGGTGCCTGGCACCAAAACGAACTGCGGACACGTCCGAAGCTTCGCCGCGAAAGCTGCCGGTTGCAGGCATTTTGTCCAGTTCAGACGTGTCCCCACGCCTGGCACCGGGACACGCCTCGCGGAGCCGGGTCGCGTGCTGATGGACAACGGCGACATCCGAATCCGCAACCACGTCTACCGCCGGTTCGTCGAGCTCGGGCGGGCGCCGGCGTTCGGCGAGTTGCGGGACGAGCTCGGAGACGACGTGCAAACGGCGCTCGGCCGGCTCCACGACGCACACGCGATCGTGCTCGAGCCGGACGGCACCGAGATCCGGATGGCGAACCCGTTCTCGGCAGTCCCGACGCCATATCGCGTCGAGGCCGCCGGCCGCTCCTGGTACGGGAACTGCGCCTGGGACGCCTTCGGGATCCCGGCCGCTCTCCACGTCGACGGCCACGTCTCGAGCGCCTGCCCGGACTGCGGCGACTCGATCGAGATCGAGATCCGCAACAAACGCCCGGTCCGCGACGAACACGTCTTCCACGTCGCCGTTCCCGCGCGGCAATGGTGGGACGACATCGTCTTCACCTGAAGCACGATGAACCTCTTCCGGTCGGAAGAGCACCTAGGACGATGGCTCGAAAAGCACGGCTTCCAGGCCGGAGCAACGCTGACCGCCGCGGAGCTGTGCGACCTCGCGCACGCCTGGTGGCACGATCGGCTTGACCCAGATTGGCGACCGCACAGCCGCGACGAGAACCAGGCGATCCTGGACCGACTTGGTTTGACGGACTCGTTCTGGCAACTTCCCTAGGATCGGAATAGCCGTTCAGCCGAAAACGTTGTGCCGGCCTAGATCGAGAGGGAGGAAGCTTTGACCGAAGTAGCCGCCGAGCCAAACCCGCGCCGCTGGCTGATCCTCGCCGTCGTCGGCACGGCCTTCTTCATGACGATTCTCGACGTCGCGATCGTCAACGTCGCGATCCCCTCGATCGAGATCGACCTGAAGATCACGCGACAGACCGTCGAGTGGGTGATCATCGCCTACTCGATCACGTTCGGCGGCTTCCTGCTCCTCGGCGGAAGAATGGCCGACCTGCTTGGGCGGCGGCGCATCTTCGTGGCCGGAGTGATCCTGTTCACGCTGGCGTCCCTCGCCTGCGGGCTCTCGAAGAGCGCAAACAGCGCGGCACTCCTGATCGCGGCCCGGTCGGTGCAGGGTCTCGGCGCCGCGATCATCTCGCCGGCCGCGCTCTCGATCGTCGTCACCACCTTCACCGAGGGCTCCGAACGAAACAAGGCACTGGGGATCTGGGGCGCGCTCGGCGGCTCCGGCGCCGCGGCGGGCGTTCTCTTCGGCGGCATCATCGTCAAGTACCTCGGCTGGGAGTGGATCTTCTTCGTCAACATCCCGGTGGGCGCGCTGGTGCTTGCCGCGACGCCAAGGATCATCCCGGAGAGCAGGCTCGAGGTCACGCAGCGGCGTTTCGACATTCCTGGGGCCCTCACGGTTACCGGCGGACTTGCGCTGCTCGTCTACGCGATCTCCAAGGCTCCGGACGTCGGCTGGGGCTCGGCCCGAACGATCCTGCTCTTGATCGGCTCGGTCATCGTGCTGGCGGCCTTTGTCGTAATCGAGTCGCGGGAGCCCGCGCCGCTGATGCCGTTCTCGATCTTCCGCAATCGCTCGCTGACTGCGGCGAACGTGGTCGCCCTCCTGATGGGAATGGTCATCTTCGCGAACTTCTTCGTACTCACCCTCTACGTTCAGCAGGTGCTCGGCTGGTCGCCGCTGAAGACCGGCGTCACGTTCCTCGCGACTGCCGGGACGACAGTGATATGGGCCGGCGTCGCGCAGGCCCTGACTACTCGTTTTAGCGCGCGACCGGTAATCGTTGCGGGACTCCTCACCCTCGCCGTCGCGCTCTACTTGTACACGCGGATCCCCGTGAACGGCCACTTCTGGCCCAACCTGCTCCCGGCCTACCTCATCTTCGCGGCCGGGCTGGCGCTGACCTTCATTCCGGTCTCGATCGCCGCGCTCGCCGGGGTCGCACAGCCGCAAGCCGGCCTCGCGTCCGGGTTGCTGAATACAACCCAGCAGATCGGCGGCGCGATCGGAGTTGCGATCGTGACCACCATCTTCACGAGTCGGTTCAAGTCGGACTTCAACGGCCACAACCCACTGCAAGCTGCGACCTCGGGCTACCAGTGGGCGTTCTGGGCGCTCTTCGTGTTGGCGCTCGCGGGTGCATTCGCGGCCTTCATCCTGCTTCGGGGCGTTCGCACGGGCGAAGTCACCGAGGCCGAGCCAGCGGAGGTCCCGGTCTAAGCTGCTCGGGCGAAGTGGCCCGCGACTACCCAACGCTGCTCGACCTCGTAGGCGGGACGCCGATCGTCAGGCTGGACAAGCTCGGACGCGACGTCGAGCCAACGCTGCTCGCCAAGCTCGAGCACCTGAACCCGGGCGGCTCCGTCAAGGACCGGATCGGCCTCCCGATGATCGAGCAGGCCGAGCGTGACGGGAAGCTCGGGCCCGGCGGCACGATCGTCGAGCCGACCTCCGGGAACACCGGCGTCGGGCTGGCGATCGCGGCCGCGATCAAGGGCTACCGCTGCATCTTCGTGATGCCGGACAAGATGAGCCAGGAGAAGATCGCGCTACTCCGCGCCTACGGTGCCGAGGTGGTGATCTGCCCGACCGCCGTTCCTCCCGACTCTCCCGAGAGCTACTACTCGGTCTCCGACCGGCTTGCGGAGGAGATCCCTGGAGGCTTCAAGCCAGACCAGTACTCGAACATGGCCAATCCCGACGCCCACTACGAGGTGACCGGGCCCGAGATCTGGGAGCAAACAGGAGGCGAGCTCGACGCGGTCGTGATCTCGGTGGGAACCGGCGGCACGATCTCCGGCGTCGGGCGCTTCTTCAAGGAGCGCAAGGCCGAGGTCTTGGTGGTCGGCGCCGACCCCGAGGGGTCGGTCTATACGGCTCACGACGAGGCGGACGTCCATCCGTACCTCGTCGAGGGAATCGGCAAGGACAGCTGGCCGCAGACGATGGATCCGGAGGTCGTGGACGAGTGGATACGCGTCTCGGACCGCGACTCGTTCCTGGCCGCGCGCCGGCTCGCCCGCGAGGAGGGCATCCTCGCCGGCGGCTCCGCGGGAACGACGCTGTGGGCGGCGTTTCAAATTGCTGCGCGGTTCGGTCCCGAGGCGCGGATCCTCACGATCATCCCCGACACCGGCCGCAACTATCTGTCGAAGTTCTACGACGACAACTGGATGCTCGACCACGGCTTCCTCGAGCGGCGCACGCTGGCGCCGACCGTCGGGGCGGTGCTGGAAGCCAAGCGCGCAGAAGAGGCCGAGGTTCCGCAGTTCATCGTCATCGGCTCGCACCAGAAGGTGGGCGAGGCGATCGAGCTGATGCAGCGCTACTCGATCTCGCAGCTGCCCGTCGTGCGGGACGGCGCCTCGGACTCGCTCGCCGATGTCGTCGGGTCGCTCCAGGACCGAGACCTGCTCGACCGCGTATTCAAGAACCCCGACGCGCTTCACGAGGACGTCGCCAACGCGATGCAACCCCCGCTGGCCACCATCGATGCAGGAGACTCGCTCGACGAGGTCTTCCCGACGCTGACCGGCCGCACGAACGCGGTCGTCGTCGCGCGTGAGGGGCGCCCGGTCGGCGTGATCACCCGCTCGGACCTGCTCGAGTACCTGGCCCACCAGCGGGGGAACTCCGGAAGCTGATGGTGGCCGTGGAGGTTCTTCGGAGCCTGCTCGAGCAGGCGTTTCCGGACGCAACCGAGCTCGCCGTCCAGGACCGAACTGGCGGCGGCGACCACTTTCAGGTCGTAGTCGCGAGCCCGCGCTTCGACGGTCTGCCGCTCCTCGAGCAGCACCGGCTGGTCAACGAGGCCCTCGCAGCCCCACTCGCTGATGGCAGGATTCACGAATTGCGGATCCAAACGAAAGGAAGTCAGTGAGCGAGCTTCGCCAGCAGATCGAGAACGTGATCCAGTCAGAAGACGTGGCCCTGTTCATGAAAGGCACGCCTCAGTTCGTGATGTGCGGAAACTCCTCTCGCGCGCTCGAAGCGCTGCGCCGCGCCGGCGCGCCGGTGACGACGGTCGACGTCCTGCCCGACCCCCGGATCCGACAGGAGCTTTCAGCGATCTCGAGCTGGCCGACCATCCCGCAGGTCTTCGTCCGCGGCGAGCTGATCGGCGGCGCCGACATCGTCGAGGAGCTCGCGCTGAGCGGCGAGCTGGAGCGAACGCTCGCGGAGAAGCTCGGTCCTGAGTACCGCGGCACCGGCCCCGAGCGGGTAGTCACCGTCGCCTGACCGCGGCCCGCCCGCACACGGGCCAGACGATCGCGAAGCCCTTCAGCTAGCCCGAAGAGACGCCTGACTACACTCCCACCGTGGAGTTCGAAACCCGCGCGATTCACGTCGGCCAGGAGCCGGATCCGACGACCGGCGCCTTAACGGTGCCGATCTACCAGACGTCGACGTACCTCCAGGACGCGGTCGGCGAGAACAAGGGCTACGACTACTCGCGCGCCTCGAACCCGACGCGGAGCGCGCTGGAGGCGTGCCTGGCCTCGCTGGAAGGGGCCGAGCACGGCGTCGCCTTCGCCTCCGGGCTAGCGGCGACGACGACCCTGATGCACCTGATCAGCCCCGGCG
>JALYLK010000134.1 GCA_030774275.1 Actinomycetota bacterium | reverse complement strand
CCCTGGCCGATCGGCACGTTTCCGATCGTCGAGCCGGACCATTTGTCGACCGGGAGCACGATGCCCTGGCTCTCGCCCGGAAAGTCGATTCCCGTCGGATGCCCGTAGCCGAAGCGCGAGATCCACGAGGCAAGGCGGTTCTTGCCGAGCAATTCGGCAAGCGTGATCGCGCCGACGTTTGAAGACTTCGAGAGGATCTTCGCGACGCTCATCGTCTCGGTTCCACGCGGCTCCGCGTCGTGGATCCGGCGGTCGGCGACCTGGATCGAATAGGGCAGCGTGAACTTTTCTTGTGGCGTGACGATCCCGGTGGAGAGCGCACCGGCAACGGTGACGAGCTTGAAGGTCGAGCCCGGCTCGTAGGTGTCGGTGATCGCGCGGTTGCGCTGAGCGTCCCTCGGCACGCTGGGGAAGCTGTTCGCGTCGTAGGTGGGTGCGACTGCCATCGCCAGCACGGCCCCCGTATGCGGATCGAGCACGATCGCGGTGCCGTCCTTGGCATGCCAGCGCTGAACGGTCTGCCGGAGGACCTGCTCGGCCTCGCCCTGGATGTTGTGGTCGATCGTCAGGGAGACATCACTGCCGTCGCGCGCCGTTTTCGAGACGATCGAGTCCAGTACGTGGCCGAAGGGATCCCGGACGAGCGTCTCCCGTCCGGCTTGTCCCGCGAGCGGCCGGTCGAGCGTGAGCTCGAGGCCCGAGAGCCCATGGTTATCGACGCCCGCGTAGCCGAGCACCTGCGCGGCGATCGAGTGCTGCGGGTAGAAGCGGCTTTCCTCAGGATAGAAACCGAGTCCCGTGATGTGGAGGCGCTGCAGCCGGGCCGCTCGCGTTGCATCGGCCTTGCGCTCGACGTAGACGAAGCCGTGCGACCGGTCGGAGATTCTCTCGTAGACCTGCTTCGGGTCCAGCCGGAGGACGCGCGCGATGACAGGCGCGACCTTGGTCGCGTCGCGAATCTGCAGCGGGTCGGCGTAGACGGTCATCGCCTGTTCGCCCACGGCGAGCTGGACGCCCGTGCTGTCGTAGATCGTGCCGCGGTTGGCTGCGACATCGACGGTCTGCCGGTGCTGGCTGGCGGCCATCCTGCCCAACGACTGGGCGCGAACTCCCTGGAGCCACACCGCGCGAAGCAGCGTGGCGCCGAAGACGATCGCGAAGACTGTGAGAAGAAGGCGGATCCGGCGGTTCGCGAGCCGGCCGCTCACCGCGCGCGGCGCGGCGTAAGGTCGACGTAGCCGATCGTGGTCGGATCGGCGGGAACGTAGCCGCGCGCTTTCGCCAGAGCCTGGATCCGGGGCGACGAAGCAGCGGCCGATAGCCTCGCTCCGAGCGCCGCGTTGTCGGCACGAAGCTGCTGGCTCTCACTGTTCATGTGGTCGAGCCGGACGTTCAGCCTCAGGACTGCCACGTTCAGCGCCACGATTCCCGCGAGGAGCACCCCTGCAACGACGATCCAGGCGAGCCCGCCGGCGACACCGGGTTTTGTCTTCGCCCTCCTCCTCGGGGCCGCACGCGGCTTGGGCTTCGGGCGGGGACGGTGAGCCCGCTGCGGCCGGGGCGCTGCGACCGCCGCAGCTTCGTGCCAGGACGCCATCAGACCTTGACGGCGGCCCTCAACCGCGCCGACGCGGCCCGCGGGTTGCTGGCCGTCTCGCGAGAGCTCGGCCGGATCGCGCGGCGCGGAGTCGCGCGTAGCAACGGCTCCTGGCCGCAGACGCAAACCGGAAAGTCTGGCGGGCAGGTGCAGCCGCGCTCCTGGTCGCGCAGAAAGCGCTTGACGATGCGATCCTCGAGGGAGTGGAAACTGATCACCGCGAGCCGGCCGCCTGGATTGAGGAGATCGACTGCGGCGGGCAGGGCATCCTCGAGCGCGGTCAGCTCGTCGTTGACAGCGATCCGGAGCGCCTGGAAGACCCGCTTCGCCGGATGGCCGTCGCCGAAGCGGGCCGGCGCCGGAATCGCGGCCTTGATCGTCTCGACGAGCTCGCCGGTCCGCTCGAAGGGCTGCACCCTGCGGCGCCGCGCGATCGCCCGGGCGATCTGCTTCGCGTACCGCTCCTCGCCGTACTGCCGGAAGATCCGCGTCAGCTCGCGCTCGGAGGCCTCGTTGACAAGCTCGCGCGCCGAGTAGTCCGCGGAGGAATCCATGCGCATGTCGAGCGGCGCGTCGGCGGCGTAGGAGAAACCACGCTCCGGACGGTCGATCTGCATCGACGAGACGCCGAGATCGAAGAGGATCGCGTCCGCGCGGGCTCCGTTGTCGGCGAGCTGTTCGAGCACGATCGCGAAATCGCCGCGGAGGAAGCGGCCCTGGGCACCGGTCTGCTTGCGGAAGCGGTCGAAGTACGCGCGCGCAGTCGGGTCGCGGTCGATCGCGATCAGGCGGCCCTCGCCGCGCAGGTCGGCGGCTAGCAAGGCGGCATGGCCGCCTGCGCCGAATGTCGCGTCCACGACCGTCTCGCCCGGCTCGATCGCAAGCAGCTGCCGAACCTCGTCGGCAAGTACGGGAACGTGATCAGTCGCGCTTGGTTGCAAGACGCTCGGCAACATCCTCGGCACTCCCTTCGATCTCGTCCAGGTGCGCGCGCCAGGTAGCGCGGTCCCAGATCTCGAGGTGGTCGCGGATCCCCACCACGACGACTTCCTTCCCCAGCCCGGCATAGTCGCCGAGCGGTGACGGAACCATCACCCTGCCCTGCTTGTCGAGCTCCGCCTCGGCCGCCCCGGAAAAGAAGTAGCGCTGCATCAGCCGGCCTTCCTTGCTGAGCGGGTCGAGCTCTCGCAGGCGCGATTCGACCGTCGCGCTCCAGTCACTACGCGGATACGCGGAAAGACACCGCTCGATTCCCCGCGTGAGGACCAGGCCTTCGTCGAACGCCTGTCGGAACTTGGCCGGGAGCGTGAGGCGGTTCTTGTCATCGATCGTGTGCTCGTACTCACCTAGCAGCATGATCCACTGCGCCCCACTTTAAACCACTTATCCCCACTTCGCAACCCTTTCGCACCACATCTCACGGCTCGACACGCCCGCGCGTTTCAGCAGAAGATGGAGCCGGTGCGCATCCCGCCGTTCGAAACGTTCTACGCGGATCACAAGGACCCTGTTTTCGCTCACCTGCGGCGGTTGCTCGGCCAGGGTGCCGAAGACGCCTTCCAGGAAACGTTCCTGCGCGCGCTGCGGGCCTATCCCGAGCTTCGGAACGGACTGCACCTCCGGGCCTGGGTCTTCACGATCGCGACACGGGTCGCGATCGACGAGACGCGCCGGCGCAGGCCGACGGCGGAGCTTCCCGAGGTTGCCGTCGAGGACGGCCTTCCGCCCCACGCGGAGCTCGGGCCGCTGACCGACCAGCTGCCCCAGAAAGAGCGCGCCGCGGTCGTCCTCCGCTACGGCTTCGACCTTCCCTACCACGAGATCGCCGCTGCCCTCGGTTCGTCCGAGGACGCCGCGCGGCAGGCCGCCTCTTCCGGGGTGCGCCGCTTGAGAGAAAGGAGCAAGCAATCGTGACCAACGTTTCTCCGGAGCTCGACAGGCGCTTCCGCAACGCCGCCGCTGAGGAGGGCCTGCTCGACGTCGCCTACGACGTCGTGGAGTCGCCGGTCGGCGAGCTTTTCGTGGGGGTCTCCGATCGCGGGCTCTGCGTCATCTCCTACGAAGCCGACCCCGACCTGCAGGTCGAGCGCCTTGCTCGCGGGTTCGGCTCACGGGTTCTCCGCTCACCGCGGCCGGTCGATCCAACTCGCCGGCAGCTCGACGAGTACTTCGCCGGGAGGCGCAAGCGCTTCGATCTCGACGTCGACCTGCGCCTGGCCCGCGACTTCGGCCGTACGGTGCTGGAGGAGCTCGGCCGCGTCCCGTTCGGCGAGATCACGACCTACGGCGCCCTGGCGGCGCGGGCCGGAAAGCCGAAGGCGGCCCGGGCTGTCGGGACGATCATGAACCGCAACCCGGTTCCGATCGTGCTGCCCTGCCATCGGGTAGTGGGAGCCAACGGCTCGCTGGTCGGCTACGCAGGCGGCCTCGAGCGGAAGCAGATGCTGCTACGGCTCGAAGGCGCGGTGCTTGCTTGACCCCCACTCCGGGGTCGGATATACGAACCTCATACGGGGTCTTCGACGGAGGAGGAATCGAATGAGGCGGGCACTTCCAGTCCTTTTTGCTCTCGCACTAATGCTTGCGCTCGCGGTCCCTGCGACCGCGGCCACGCCGAGCCCAGCCCGAATGGCGGCTCAGATCCGGACGCTTCAGGGACAGGTGAAGACGCTCCAGAAGACTGTCAAGAAGATGAACACGACCCTTCTCCAGACCGAAGCGGTGGCGGTCGTGGCGCTTCTCTACGGAGGCTGCAACTCGGCCGTGACGGCCGACGCGCTCGCGGGCTCCGGGATCGCCGGGTACGCGGCCGTGCCGAACCCGGTGGTCGACTACCAGGCCTGCAGTGACCTCCAGAAGTTCACCACCCCGACTCCGACGATCGTGCGACAGCCGAACACCGCGACAGTCAATGTCTTCCAGGAGTTGCTGAACATCTTCAAGTCGTAGGAGGGTTTGGCGGAACGGCGCTCGTCGTCGGGGTGCGATGCTCGTTCCGTGGGGAGGACGCAGGGAGCGTCAATAGCAAAGCTATTGGCGCGACCGAGGACGCTGCCACGGGGCGAGCAGCGCGGCCCGACGGCACAGACTCTGTTTCGCCAAGCCCTCCTTGGACCTCACTCGCCTAACAGCCGGTAGCCGACGCCCCAGATGTTGACGATGCAGGGGCCGGCTCCGGCTTGCGCCAGTTTCCGGCGAAGCCGTGATGCATGCGAATCGAGCGTTCGGGTCCGGCCCAGCGCGAGGTACCCCCAGACCTCGCGCAACAGCTGCTCCTTGGTGAAGACACGCTCGGGCTCGGTGGCGAGCTTGGCGAGCAGGTCGTACTCCTTGGCCGGCAGGGTCAGAGTGCGGCCGTGGACGGTCGCGCGACGAGTGACCAGGTCGATCGCGATCGGGCCGGCCTCGAGCTTGTCGCGCAGCGAGGGCGAGGTGCGGCGCAACACGGCCCGGATCCGCGCCAGAAGCTCGTCGTAGTGGAAAGGACGCGGAACGTAATCGTCGCAGCCGCGGTCGAAGGCACGGACGCGGTCGACGGTGTCGGCCTCGGTGGCGCCGAGCACGATCACGGGCACTTCTCGATCCCAGGTGCGACCGGGTTCACCCTCGCGCAACCGCCGGCAGAGCTCCGGCGACGAAAGGACGAGTGACGGCTTCAGGCGCTCGAGCAGCTCGAGCGCCTCACGCTCCGCCTCGGCACCGAGCACGTCGAAGCCGTCGTCTGCGAGGTGGCGCTGGAGGAACTCCCTTGTCGACAGCTCCGGCTCGGCGAGCAGCACGGCGGCGTTCATGGCGGCGAAGGTAGCGCCAACTCTGCGAACCGGCCAGATGTCCTTTGAGACAAATTTGCAACCAAGGATCCACCGAATCTTCGACACCCGGCCGAGACGGCCGTGTTCTCTCTCACGAGCGAAGCGACGTGACAAACCAGCGCCGCGAAAAGTGCGCAGCACTTTTCGCGGTCAAAGCCGGCCGGAACGGATAACGCCCCAAAGGAGCCAGACTCCGAGGGCCCCCGAGAGCAAGAAACCGATGAACGAGAGGAAGTTGACGCCGAATACGAACGGGCCGTGCTTGGCGAAGATCCCGATCAGGCTCGAGCCGATCAGCCCGCCGACGACGATCAGCGCGACGACCAGCCGGTTGAACGCGACGTCCACCTTGTGCATGAACTCGTCGAGGCCTTTGTGCACGAATCCGACGTCGATCTGGCCATCTCGCAACTCCTCGAGCACGTCGTGCACCTGGTACGGCAGGGTCGAGGCGACCCTGGCGAGCTCGCTCGACTCTTTCCGTGCCCGCGAGAGCATCCGTCCGGGCGAGAAACGCTCGAACAGGAGATTGCGTGCGTACGGCTTCGCAACCTCGAAGACGTTGAAGTCCGGGTAGAGCCCGATTCCGACGGACGCCAGCGTTGCGATCGCCTTGTCGAGCATGACGAAGCGGGTCGGCAGCCTCAGGTTCAGCCGGTAGATGACCTCGAAGGCCTCGCGGATCACCTCGAGCGGATCGATCTCGGCGAGGCTGACGCCGTAGTAGCGGTAATAGACGTCACGGAGCTCTTCGGCGAACTCTTCTTCGCGGTCGCGCGGGTAGCGGACTCCGAGCTCAGCCAGCCGGCGAGGCAGGGAGTCGACCCGCTCGTTCGCCGCGACGATGAACAGCCTCGTCAGCTTCGACATGTCGTCGTCAGTCAGCTTCCCGACCTGGCCGAAATCGACGAGCCCGACCACCTTGCCTCCGTCGAGCACGAAGATGTTCGCCGGGTGCGGATCGCCGTGGAAGAACCCGTGGCGGAAGATCATGGTCATCCAGGTCTCTGCGATCCGGTAGGCGAGATCGCGGCGCTCCATCTGCGTCAGCGACGAGGTGTCGAGATCGGCGAGCTGGGTCCCCTCGAGCAGCTCGAGGACGAGCAAGCGCCTGCGTGTGTACGTCCAGTAGACCCGCGGGATCCTGACGTCCTCCCGGCCGACGAAGTTGCGCCGGAAGGCCTCGGCGTTCCGCGCCTCGGCCCGGTAGTCGAGCTCGCTCCGGATCGACCGGGCGAACTCGTCGACGACCTGCTCGGCGTCGATGAAGTCGAGCGCTCGGACGCGCTCCTTCGCCAGGCGTGCGGCCTGAAAGAGCAGAGCGATGTCAGACTCGATCTGGCGCTGCGCGTTCGGCCGCTGCACCTTCACCGCCACGCGATCGCCGTTCGGCAGCAGCGCGCGGTGAACCTGGCCGATCGAGGCCGCTGCGGTGGGTTGCTCGTCGAACTCCATGAACGCCTGCTCGATCGTCACTCCCAGCTCCTCCCGGATCACGCGCTCGACGTCGGCGTACGGGATCGGAGTGACGTCGTCCTGCAGCTTCTGCAGCTCGACCAGGATGTCCGGGGGCACGATGTCCGGACGGGTCGAGAGCAGCTG
>JALYLK010000133.1 GCA_030774275.1 Actinomycetota bacterium | reverse complement strand
AGCCGAAGAAAGCGTTCACCAGCCGGCTGATCGTCTCCACCTCCCACTTGAGCTCGGGCGCCAGGAAGTCACGGTCGACGACGTAGCGGTAGTGGCCGTGCGCGCTCGGGTCGAAGAGCATGACCAGCGTCTGCGGCCCGATCGAGAGGCTGCGCGTGAAGACGTCGAAGTCTTCGACCGCTGCCTGGATGTGCATCAGCCGCTCGCCCGACTCCTCGTAGCTCGTGTGAAGCTCGTCGCTGTTCGCTATCCGGGTAACACCGATCCACTGGCCGCCGTCGAACGGTTTCATGTAATGCGGGTAGCCGACGACCTTCGCCACCTCGTCGAGGTCGAACCACGGGTTGTAGCGCTCCGCCATAGGCACGTAGCGCGGGTTATCCGGCGGCAGCAAGTGCGGGATCAGCCAGGTGTCGGGCACCTTCAGCCCGAGCCGCATCATCGCGCAATAGGCGGCGTGCTTCTCCATCGCCTGGAAGGTGAACGGGTTCTTGAGCAGGTAGACGTCGTCCATCAAGGCGATCTTTTTCAGCCACTCGCGCGGCAGGTCGTACCACCACGAAAGCCGGTCGATCACGAGCGCGTAACGCGGCCGGGAGCGCAGGTCGAAGGGCTCGTTCGTGATGCGGCTGGTCGTAAAATCGTGCCTCTCTCCGCTGTACCGGACCGCCCCCACGCGAGCGAGCACGCCCTCGAATGCGGACGGCCAGTCCTCCTCCGTCGCCAAGAGCAGTCCGATCGGGTGGTGTCGCGCCATCTCCTCCTCGGCGGCAGTCGAGTGTAAGGCTCGGCGCGCCCCGGAGGCTGGCCGAACAGGATCGCTACCGTCGGCCGGCCCCGGCGAGGAGCAACGACGGCATAGCAAGGGTCCCTGCGGCATCAGTTCGTTCTTGCCGGCCTCACGCACACGCGAGAAGTCGACCACTACGGGTCAGCGATGAACCGCGTGACCCCCGGACGCTGCGCCGCTCTCTCGAAGGCGCCGAGCGTTCTACCTCTCAGGTAATGATCGAGAAACGAGATCGCGGCGCGTTCGACGATGCCGAGCTGTGGTTCCTGGCCCCGGTACGGCGGGAGGTGCGACGCCCCGAGGAGCCACAACAGGAACTTCGGACGTCGTGCGAGCCGGAAGAAGGACGCGGTTGTCTCCGGTGCGTTGATTCTGTCCGCTGTTCCTTGCACCGCGAGGAGTGGCGGGCCTCTTCGAGGGAACGGGCCCATCCCAGGGAGGGTCGCGCCCGACAACACGATCGCCGCACGGATGCGCCGGTCGCGAAAGCGGTGGTCGTAGGCAACGGCCAGGGCGGTCACGCCCCCGTCGGAGTGGCCGGCGACCGCGATCCGCGACGCATCGATCTTCCCTTCGAGCACGCCGCCCGGCCGGACGGTCAGCGCGAGCAACCTCGAAATGACGAAGCTCACGTCTCGGGGCTGGTTGACGAGATCGGACTCGTCCGGGCCGCCAGGCGCGTCCGCCTTCTCGAGTGGGAAGGAGGGCGCGGCGACGATGTATCCAGCTTGCGTCCATGCGCTCAACAGGCGACTGTAAGTCGCAGGGGTGAGCGCGAATCCGTGTGCGAACACGATCAGCGGAAAAGGGCCTCCCGTCGCCGGATAGCGGACGGTTGTCTCGAGCGAGCGCGGTACGCGTCTTCCGTCGGGCAGCCGGATCGTGCGCGAGTGGTCGACGAACCGGAAGACCCGAACGCCGAAGGCCTGCCCGCCTGAGGGCGGCTGCGAGCCGTCCGCCGACGCTGCGCCGACCCCGAGGGCGCAAGCGATGGCCGCGCACGCCCACCGCGCCCCGCGCATCCTTACAGCCCGTTTCATACCGAACGAGGCGGCAGGTTATTTAAAGGGCACGCTGATCGCGCCTGGCAGGCGGCGGTAGACGGCGAAGAAGTCGCGATCGTCGGGAACTAGGTAGCGCGTCGCGGGCTGCATCACGTTGGGCACGACCTTGGTCGGGCCGAGGCTTCCCTTGTGGCTATAGGTGATCAGGGTCGGCCACTCCGGATTGATGTCGAATTGCATGGCCCGGAGAGCGCCCGCTCGCTGCAAGATTCTCGCCAGAGTGATCACGGTCTGGTCGTTGGCCGCGGCATAAATCACGTTGCCGCGACGGTCGATGCCGACGCCGGTTCGCCAGACGCGGACGGCGTTGCCCAGCGTGAGGCCCCATTGAGAGCTGTCGTTCAGTGTGGGGTTGAGCCGACCGTTCTCGATGATCGGCGGCAGGCTCTGGCGGGCGAAGACAATGCGGGGCCCAGGGTTCGGTCCGCCGATCCAGGTCTTGATGTCGAGGTGACCGTCGCGGTAGCCGATCAACGTTGCCAGGCCGTCCCTGAGCGGCTCGTACGTGCGGCCGTTGATCGAGGAGCCGTTGTGGCCGTCGATGTAGGTGAAGCCGCCGTTGAAGGTGGCCAGCAGGCGCCACCGCTGACTGTAGGGGACGGACATCGGCCCCCGTACCGGTGCACTCGGAGGCTCGTAGCGGCCCGGGTAGAAGGCGAGCGCCGTCCGCTTGTGGTTGAACCAGGCAACGTACGCGACGATCCGCGGATACGCGAGCTCGGTGCGGAAGGTGGTGACGAGGACCGCGCGTCCTCCCGTTGAGAGGTCCGTTCGCTTCCAGATCCCCTCGCCCGGCAAGGGATGAGCGAAGACGGGCTTGATCCGCGGAGGCCAAGCCGTCGTGTGCGCGCGCGCTTTTCCACCCAGGCCCACCGCCGGGAGGGTCTTCAGCTGCGGGCCGCCCTTTTTTGGCGCCTTCCAGCTGTAGTAGATGTGCTCGACGTTGTCGACCAGCCAGTTGCCATGGTTGTTTCTGAGCCACTCGACGGACCGCACCCCCAGCGGCAGGCTCGACGGCTGCAGCATCGTCGCGGTGTATGAGTACAGCGCGGGAGAGAGGAGGACGACCACGGCGAGCAGCGCGCCGAACCGCCGCCGACGCCTACGACGTCGGGCCGCCGCCTCGCGACGTGCGGCAAGCCTCGCCAGGGTTGCCGAGACGGATTGTGACTCGCCTGTGTCCGCCGGAGCGCCCAGAGAGGAGCCGTCACCAGCCTGCCAGCTGGCGGACCATCTGATCACGACCTGGATCCTCGTGCTTGGTAGTGAGAAAACGATGAGACGGCGTCGGGTCCGGCACGATGGTGGCTCACTCAACGGAGGGAGGTCCGTGATGGCAGTGAAAGCACAGGAGCGGGCGGACTTGGCGAACGAGCTGCTCGAACAGATCGGACAGACCGTCGGCCAGAAGGCGAACGTTTCATCCGTCTTCGGCGAGCCGATCGAGCGAGAGGGCCTGACGGTGATCCCGGTCGCAAAGGCCCGCTTCGGGTTTGGCGGGGGCGGCGGCTCGGGCTCTCGCGAAGGCGACGAAGGCGGAGGCGGCGGCGGGGGCGGCGGTGCTCTCGTCAGCCCGATCGGGTACATCGAGCTGCACGACGGCAGCGCCGAGTTCAGGAGAATCTCCACTCCGATGGATTTCCTGGCGCTCGTCGCAGCCGCTTCGGTCATCGCGGTCGCTGTGAAGCGCCTCTTCGATTAGGAGGGCTTGGCGGAATACCGCTCGTCGCCGGGGTGCGATGCTCGTTCCCTGGGGAGGACGCAGGGAGTGCCCATATCCATAGATATGGGCGCGACTGAGGACGGTGCCAGGGGGCGAGTAGCGCGGCCCGGCGGCACAGACTGTATTTCGCCAAGCCCTCCTACAGCACTCTCGCGGAATCGCTCCCGCGAGGGATAGCGCCCCAGTCGCGGGCGCCGATGATCAGCGAAGTACCGCAAAAAACGGCGGCGCGGCCACGCCACACGTTCGGAGGAGGCAGGCGTTGCCGCTGCATCATCAACGACCAACGGACGGACGAGGAACCTCCTTCCAAGAGGCGCGAAGGGGGGTGAGTCCGTCGCTGAAGCTCTTTGTTTTGGCACAGACGATCGCACCCGGCGTACCCGCCGGGAGGCGCGAGCGCGAGGAGGGTCAGACGATGGCCGAATACAGCGTCGCGCTGACGCTGATCACGATCCTCGTGATCGGAGCGATCTCGATGCTTTCGGACCACGTGCGCAATGTGATCTCGACCGTCTCGGGCGTCCTCCCGGGCCACTAGCGATGCGGGAGCTGTACGAGAGCCTTCGCCCGAAAGAGGCGCGGATGTTGCACTGGAGCGCGGCAGCAGCAGCCGCCGCGCTCTGGTTCTCGATCGCGTGGCGCGACGCCTGGGTGTTGCTGCTCGTGCCGATCATCGGCGGGTCGTTCGTCTTCCTCGTTCGCCGCAACCGCCGGCTTGACCCGATGGGCCACGCCGAGGACGACAACGAGTTTTTCTAGAGCCCGGCGACCTTCTCGAGGTCGCGGACAAACTCGCTGAACTGGGTGTCGCGATCTTCTGCTCGCAGGATCGCGGACGGATGAACTGTCGCAATCGCTTTCGGAGCGAGCGGCGAGGCGACGAGCTCGCCCCGCTGGCGCGACACGCGGAAGTCACGGCCGAACAGCGCCTGAGCGGCGGTGGCGCCGAGACAGACGAGCACGCGAGGTTTCAGCACAGCCAACTCCGCGTCCAGCCAGGGCCGGCATGCGGAGATCTCCCGCCAGTTCGGCTTCTGGTGGATTCGCCGCTTGCCCTGCGGCTTCCACTTGAAGTGCTTGACCACGTTCGTGACGTAGACCTGCGAGCGGTCGATTCCGGCCTCCACGAGCGCCTCGTCGAACAGCTTTCCTGCGGGACCGACAAACGGTCGGCCCTCGATGTCCTCGCGGTCGCCGGGCTGCTCGCCGACGAAGACGACATTGGCGTCCGGCGAGCCTTCGCCAAACACTGTTTGCGTGGCTGTCTCCCAGAGCGGGCAGGCCTCGCAGTCCGCCGCTGCCTCACGCAGCTTCTCGAGCGTCGGCTGCTCCGGGATCAGCGAGGCGGCCGTGCCGTCATCGTCGCCGTGGCCGTCGAGCGAAAGCTGGCTCACCAGAGGAGACTACCCAGAGGGCGGCGCTACGATTCCACGTCGCGGCGCCGTGGCCGAGAGGTTAGGCAGAGGCCTGCAAAGCCTCGTACAGCGGTTCGAATCCGCTCGGCGCCTTCGCCGATCGAAGTCCGGCCGCTCCGCGGCCATGACGACTTCGATCGGCTTTGCTGCTTCGGTTCGGCCGTCGGCGCGCCCGTAGGCCCCCAATTTCACATCTCACGAAACTCTCAGACGCGACTGCTTCTATCAGGCGATGATCGTCGCCGAGTCCTTGACCAAAAATTACGGCGACCAGCGGGCCGTCGACGACCTGTCCTTCACGGTCCAGCCCGGAGTGGTTACCGGCTTCCTCGGACCGAACGGCTCCGGCAAGTCGACGACGATGCGGTTGATTCTCGAGCTCGACGCGCCGACCGCCGGCGACGTGACCGTCAACGGGAAGCACTACCGAGACCACGCCGCTCCGTTGCACGAGGTCGGAGCTCTCCTCGAGGCTCGTTCGGTTCACACCGGACGTTCTGCATACAACCATCTGCTGGCCCTGGCTCAGACGCACGGAATCGGCCGCCGGCGGGTCGACGAGATGATCGACCTGGTCGGGCTACATGACGTGGCGAAGAAGCGGGCGGGGAAATTCTCGCTCGGGATGGGTCAGCGACTCGGCATCGCTGCGGCGATGCTCGGTGATCCCTCGACGGTGATGCTCGACGAGCCCGTGAACGGGCTGGACCCGGAGGGCATCCTGTGGGTGCGCCATCTCTTGAGAGGGCTCGCCGCCGAAGGACGAACGGTCTTCGTCTCTTCGCACCTGATGAGCGAGATGTCGCTCACGGCTGATCACCTGATCGTGATCGGGAGGGGCCGAAAGATCGCCGACATGAGTACCGAGGAGTTCATTAAGCAGGCCTCGGGAACGGTCGTCCTCGTCCGTACGCCGCAAGCAGCCGAGCTGGAAACGCTGCTCAGTGGGCCGGATGTGACCGTGACCGCGGTTGCGCCGGGCCTGCTCGAGGTGCGCGGTCTGACCGGGGCGCAAATCGGTGAGGTGGCCGCCGCGAATCAGATCGTCTTGCACGAGCTGACGCCGCAGCAGGCCTCGCTCGAGGAGGCGTTCATGACTCTGACCCGCGACGACGTCGAGTTCAAGGCGGCCGAGCTGGAGTCCGAGGAGGCGGTCGCGTGAGCACGGTCTCGCAGGCTCAGCCAATCCCGCGGCTTCCCCACACCGGGCGGGTCACGCAGCTTCGGGTGGCCGTCTCCGAATGGACGAAGCTGCGCTCGTTGCGTTCGACGCTTTGGTCGCTCTTCGCGGCCGTCCTGCTGACAATCCTGTTCCCCGTCCTCTTCGCCGCGATCACCTCGTCCCACTGGGGCTCGATGAGCCCGCACGAGCGTGCCGATCGCCACCCGCTCGACATCGCCCTGGCGGGCGTGAACGTCTCGCAGCTTGCGATCGCGGTGCTAGGCGTGCTCGTGATCACCGGCGAGTACTCGACCGGGATGATTCGCGCGAGCTTTACGGCGGTCCCGAAGCGATTGCCGGTGCTCTGGGCGAAGACCGGCGTCTTCGCGATTGTCGCGTTGCTGCTGATGATTCCGCCGGTTCTGATCGCCTTCTTCGCGAGTCAGGCGATCCTCTCACGCCACGACATCCTGCAGATCTCGTTCTCGCACCCCGGTGTGGCGCGTTCGGTGATCGGCGGCGCTGTCTACCTGATGCTGGTCGGCATCTTCGCGCTCGGAGTCGGCGCAATCGTGCGAAACACCGCCGGCGGGATTGCGACGTTCGCCGGCATTTTCTTCGTCATCCCGCCCCTGATGAACATCCTGCCGAGCAACTGGAACCACGCGATCAGCAAGTACCTTCCGAGCGAGGCGGGGCGGCAGCTCTTCTCGATCACCCACGACGCGAACAGCCTCTCGCCCACGGCCGGGGGGCTGCTCTTCGCCGGCTACTGCGCCCTGGCGCTCGCGATCGCCGCCGTGCTGCTCGTTCGGCGGGACACTTAAGGGAGTCTTACCCGATCGGATCCCGCAGGAGCTTCGCGTACGGGATTCCGGTCGCCGGATCCGTATAGACGGCGCGATAGAAGGTCGGCCGTATCCGCGGCGAGTCAACCAGCGCAAAGGTTCCGCCGGGGCCGAGCTTCGCTATCCCCGCAGCCTCGCGGATCGCCTTCGAGCGCTCCCGGTAGATCGTCACCTTGCCGCCGCGCGCTCCCTGTACCCGGCCGGAGAGAGCGACGGTGCCGTCGGCGCGTGCCTCG
>JALYLK010000132.1 GCA_030774275.1 Actinomycetota bacterium | reverse complement strand
CTCTTCGCCGCGGTGCCGGGCGTGCAGCCGGTGACCGTGACGGCGATCGTCGCCGGTGCGGCGCTCGGCCTGCGCGCGGGCATCGGCACGGGCGCGCTGGCCGCGCTCGCCTCGAACTTCTTCCTCGGCCAGGGCCCCTGGACCCCCTGGCAGATGCTGGCCTGGGGAGGCTGCGGAGTCGTCGGGGCGCTGGCCGCACCGCTCGTCCGCCGGCGGCTTCCCTTCGCGCTCCTCTGCTTCTTGCTCGGCTTCGCCTTCAGTGGGCTGATGGATATCTGGGAGTGGTACAGCTTCTATCCGCACACCTGGGCTGCGCTGACGGTCCAGCTCGGCCGCGGCTTCTGGTTCGACGCGGCGCATGCGATCGGCAACGTGGTCCTCGCCCTGGTCGCGGGCCCGGAGCTGAGACGCCTGCTCGAACGCTACGGGCGTCGCCTGCACACCGAGGTCGTCTGGACGTGAGGCTCGCCGCGCTCGCGGCCGCGGCGGCCGTCGCGACGTCGCCCGTGGCGGGCGGGGTCGGCTTCTTGCAGACGCGGCAGCTCGACAACGGAGGCTTCGCGGAGGCCGGCCAGCCGGCGTATCCCCAGCTGACGGCCTGGGCCGTGCTGGGCCTGCACGCGGCCGGGGCGAATCCCGGTAGCGCGACGGCCCGCTACCTCGTGCAACACGAGCCCGAGCTGAAAAGCGCCACCGATCTTGCGCTCGTCGTGCTCGCCGAGGACGCTCTGGGCCAGAGCCCGGATCGTCCGCTCGCCCGTCTCCGCGCCCTGGAACGGCCGAACGGGTCGGTCGGCGGCCTCGTCAACGGCACGAGTTGGAGCGTGATCGCGTTTCGAGCTGCCGGCGCACCGATCCACCGGGCGACGATCCGTTGGCTGCTCTCACGCCAGAGCCGCGCCGGCGGCTGGGGCTGGACGGCGGGCGCCGCCGATTCGAACGACACGGCAGCGGTCGTCGAGGCGCTTCGAGCGGCGAAGGTCGGTGGCCGGCCGATCCGGCGGGCACTGCGCTTCCTCCTCGGGTTCCGGAACCGGGACGGCGGCTTCGAGCTGACACACGGGCGCGGCTCAGACGCGCAATCGGCGGCCTGGGCCGTCCAGGCCTTCCTCGCAGCCGGAAAGCCGCCGCCGCGTGGCGCGCTGGCCTACCTCCGGCGCCTACGCCGCGCCGACGGAAGCTTCCGCTACTCGGCGCGCTACACGACCACGCCGGTGTGGGTCACGGCGCAGGTGCTGCCTGCGCTCGCGCGCAGGGCCTTCCCGCTGCACTAGCTCGCGCGCGCGAGCTCGACCTGCTCGTAGAGGCGGCGGTAACCGAGGCGTTCGTTGAGAGCCAGCATCGCCACGTTGCCGGCGTCGTTCGCCGTCACGATCTCGCGGATGCCGGCGTTGCGGGCCCAGCGGATAGTCGCCAGCTTCGCGAGCCGCGCCAGGCCGCGGCCGCGCAGGTCAGGCAAGGTGGCGGTCCAGTCGTTCTCGGCTCGGCCGGCGGAGTGATCGACGACCAGGGTCGCCAGGGAGACAGGGCGGGCGCGCTCTTCCACGATCACAAAGCTGCCGTCCCAAGACAACTCGGGCCGTTCGAAGATGAAGCGCCAGAGCTCGTGAGGAGTGATTCGATTCGACTCGTCTCCTCCCGGAGGCCAGGCTTCTGCAGCGTCGTAGAAGGCAGCGAGGTCGGCACTGCGCTCTGTCATCGCTCGCAGCGTCTTGAGCTCGAAGCCCGCGGCCAAGGTTGCGGCTTGCAGGTCGTCGAGCTCGCCGAGGTCGGTAAGCCTCGGATCGAGCGACGAGACGATCTCGGCCGAGATGCGTTCGAAGCCGCGGGCCTCGACGAACCGTCGCCCCGCCGGATCGTCGTCGATCTCGACGGTCAGACGCCGGACTCCGAGGGCGCGCGCGTGTGCTTCCGACTCCTCGTACAGAGCCGCACCGATGCCGCGCTTCCGTCGGTCTGGCCGAACGGCGATCCAGAACCGACCTACCGCGCCGGGCTCGTCCCACTTGACGGCCGAGGTGGCGAAGCCGACGACCTCGGCGTCCTCGAAGGCGAGCCAGGACCGACGCCGGGCGCGCTCGGGCTCCTTGCGTTCCCGGTGAACGAGATAGGCCGCCGTCACCACGACGGCGGGCTGGAGCGGTTGTACGAGCTCGGCGGCGGCCGGAGCATCTGCGGCTTCGAACGGCCGGATCTCCACGGGGCCATACTGGCCGACGATGGCGTCCGCGGCGATCCTGACGATCGGCAACGAGCTCCTTTCCGGCGACGTCGCGAACACCAACGGAAGCTGGCTCGCCCGCCGGTTAGAAGCGGCCGGCGTGGATGTCCGTCTGATCGCCGTCCTCCCGGACGAGATCGAGGAGATCGCGACAATGCTGCGCGAGCAGGCCGATCGAGCAGACCTGGTCGTCGTCACCGGCGGCCTCGGCGGAACGCCCGACGACCTCACGCGTGAGGCGGTCGCCGCCACCTTCGGCGTCGAGCAGACCGAGTACGGAGACGTCGCAGACGAGCTGCGAGCCCGCTTTCCGCGCGACCCCGAGTACGCGGCCCGCTGGGCGATGCTCCCCGCCGGGAGCCGGCCGCTCGCCAACCCGCTCGGCGGGGCGCCCGGCTTAGTCCTCGAGAACGTCTACGTCCTGCCGGGCCTCCCGGCCGAGATGGAAGCGATGTACGAGACCGTCGAGGATGAGCTGCGCGCCGGTCCGCCGATCGGCTCGTGGCGCCGGAGTTACCGGACAACGGAGAGCCGGATCGTCGCTGTTCTCGCCGAGGCACTAGAGATCCACCCCGAAGTGCGTGTAGGCTCTTATCCAAGCTTCGGCGTCGACGGGCCCCGTGTCGAGGTCGTCCTCAAGTCCAGCGATCCCCACTCGCTCGAGGCGGCCGCGGTTTGGCTCACGCGGGCTCTTGAGCAAAGTTTGAGTTAAGTCCCCTAACGGAGGGGTATCGCGCAGCGTCTAGAACGCCGATCGCTCATGCAGATGTCGGGTCGCCGCATTCTCTTTGGGTTCCTCTTTCTAGCGACTCTCGTCGGGGGGTATGCCCTCGTGCGGGAGCTGGGGAGTGGGGGCTTCCACGCGGCGACGAGCCCCGACTGGAAGCTGCTCGCTGCTGGATTCGCGATCTGCGCCGCGGTGCAGCCGCTGCGCGCACTAGCGTGGTCGTCGACCGTGCGTCATCCGGTCGGCTTCCGCGCGATCTACGCGTCGAGCTCGATCGGCTCCTTCCTCGACACGGTTCTGCCCGGGCGCCTTGGCGAGGCCTCGAAGGTCGCCGTCCTCAAGGTCACCTCGGGAACGAAATACCCCGGTTTCTCACGCGCGGGAGGCTCGCTGCTTTGCGCGCATCTGCTCGAGATGATCGCCTTTGCGGTCCTCGGTGCCGGCGCAACGCTCTTTCTCCCGGTGCCCGGGTGGGCCCGCTGGACCGTCATCGCAGGCATCGCCGGCGCGGCCGGTGGCCTTGCCCTGATTGGGTTGCTACACCGGTTTCTCGGCCGCCGGTTGCCGATCAGCATCACGGCTTTCCTGGCCGGGGCGGCTGCACCGCGCGGAGTGCTCCTGCGCGCAGGCTCGATCCTGATGGTCACCTGGCTCGCCCGCTGGTTCGGAATTCTCTTCTGTCTCCACGCCGTCGGCGTTCACCTGAGCGTCGGCGCTGCGCTCCTCTACATGCTGATCACCGGCCTCGCGAATACGGCCCCGCTCCTGCCAGGCAATGTCGGCGTCTACCAGGGCGCCGCGCTCGGCGCGCTCGCGATCGCCGGCTACTCCGGCTCGCATGCCGTCGCCGCGAGCCTGATGATTCCGCTCGTCGTCACGCTGGCGACCGCCACGGCCGCCCTCGTCGGCCTCGCGTTGTACGGCAACCGCGTCCCTGCGCTCTCGCGCGCCGCGCTTCGTCCTCGTAGCGCCTAGCTGCGGGCCAGCCGCGCGCGCCACTGGGCGAGCGGCAACGCGTAGAAGACCGCGATTGCAAGGTACGCCGCCGCGCTGACCCAGGGCT
>JALYLK010000131.1 GCA_030774275.1 Actinomycetota bacterium | reverse complement strand
TGAGCCGGTTCGTCGAGGCACCTGTCGCTCCGAGCGCGATCGTGACCGTGCCGGACGAGATGGTGTGGCTCGAGGATGTCGTGCTGGTAAAGGTCGCGAAGGTAGCCAGGCCCGCGATGCTGGCGGCTGCGCCGAGGACGGCGATGGACGCGATCAGCTTGTTCGGGGTGGAGGTGCGCAGGCCGCTTCGCGCACGCCGCAGGAAGGACTTCGTCGTCACCAGGATCTCCTTGTTGGGGTACTCGCCAGGGACACCATCGGCCGGAAACGGCGTCTCCTTGATAGTCCTCGAGCGCATCGCTCACTCGAGGCGGCGGCCGAGGCGGCGTTCGGTGGCCAGACTGGCCGGCCGCGCGACGAGCGCCATTCCGCCAATCCCTCCTAGCGCGCGCCGGGCATGAGCAGCGACCGCGGCTCGATCCCGGCGTAGACGAAGCGGGCCTGCTCACCGGCGTACTCGAGCCCGCGGCAGGGCGCATCGCGAAACGCGGCTGCTACCGCGCGATCGACCGTCTGCCGAGTCGCACTCGCCGCGGTTCCAGCGGGGAACGCGCTCAACGCACCAAGCGCGACCGTCTCGGCGCGGGTCAGCGCCTCGGGCGTGCATAGCGCGCCGGACTCGGTTTGCACGGGAACAGGTGAGGTCGCGTCCGCCGCGGCCCTCGTCCGCTCGTGCAGCAGGAATGCTTCGTAGGGGGCCAGTCCTGCGTCGTGCTCGACCATGAACGTCGAGTGAGAGCCGTCCACGGTTCGCTTCGCGTGGACGTAGGCGCCGCGCTCGCCGTCGGTCGAGCCGCCGCCGAGAATCGTCCACTTCATCGGATCGAGCTGGAGGTCGGAGCCGAAAGTCCCTGCGACCGCGGCGCTTACGAAGACGGCGGCCACCGACCCGACGATCGCGGCGTTTCGGACCAAACGGCGGCGTCTCCGGCGTCGTTCGAGCCGTCCCGCATAGGCGGCCATGAGATCGGAGCCGATCGCGTCGAGGTTGATCATGGTGCAACTCCCTTCAAGAGACGAAAGAGACTGTTCAAGCCACGCGTGACCCGGATCCGCGCGGCGCCTTCCGAGCAGCCGAGTGATCCCGCCACCTCGCCGTAGGAGAGGGCGTGCACGATCCGCAGCTCAACCGCCTCGCGCTGGCCCCGAGGTAGCTGCTCGAGCGCGGCGCCGAGAGCCGGCCTCAGCTTTTCGGCATCAAGCCGCTCGTCGACGAGGTCGAGATCGGCGTCATAAGAGCGAATCGGAATGCCCAGGCGCCGGCGCGCCGCGGTCTCTACTCGCTCGCGCTCAAGCGAGCGGCGGAGGATGTTTCGCGCGATTCCGTACAGCCACGGCGCCGCGGATCCATCCACCTCGTCGCGAAAGCGTTTCAGTGAGAGTGCCGCCTGCGCAAATGTCTCAGCCGTCAGTTCGCCGGCGATCCGGGACGGAGTCCGGGCCGCGAACCACGACCCGATCGCGCGCGAATGGCGTCGGTAGAGCTCACCGAAGGCTTCAGGATCCGACTGTGCTGCCTGGATCAGCTCTGCATCGGTCGCCACGTCCTGTATATGCGGGGAGCGCCGTTCGCGTTTCGGTCCTCTGCACCCCTGACCGCAGAAACGGAAGCGCGCCGTGGCCGATGAGGAAGTAGTGCTGTCTTTGGGAATTGCGTCGGCCTCCATTACGGCTCCGGCCGCTCCATTGTCCCTTGCCGATGGCAGCGGCTGAGTCGGCGCATGAGATGATCTCTCGGCATGCCGCCGATACTGTCGCGGAATGGCTGGATGGGCCGCCCGCAACATCAGTGAGATTCCGACAGTGACCGCCGGCAAGGCCGATGACCCGGACTGGCATCCGCTCCAGCATTTCTTCGGCCTGACGACGTTCGGGGCAAACGTCTTCGTCGCCACGAGAGGGGACGAGTCCCTTGTCGGCGAGCATGACGAGCGCTCGAGTGGCCAACAAGAGCTCTACTTCGTGCTCGAAGGTGAAGCCGACTTCGAGCTGGCGGGCGAGCGGGTCCGCGCGACGAGGGGAACGGTCATCGCTGTGACTGATCCGACCGTGAAGAGGCTGGCCGTAGCTCGTGCTCCGGGCACGATGGTTCTTGCGGTCGGTGCCAGCGAGGGTCCGTTCTCGACGACCTGGCGGGAGTCGCATTTCGAGAACGTCCCTCGCGCCGACTAGCTGTGCTCACTGGCCCATCGAGGCTCGCTCAGGGCCTGATCGTCTCCCGAGCGGCGTCCTCCCTGCGCGAGCAGCTCGACCGTGGCCGAACCGCGGCCTCTGCTGACACGAGGTTCGTGATGTCGAGCTCGACGACGAGCAGGTCGTCAGTGGTCTGATGACAGCTGTTGCTTATCCAGACCGGCAGGCGTAGTCTCGCGCCCAAGTTCCCTAGCCACGGAGGTCCTCATGACCACCACCAGCCTGCTCCCTGACGTCGGGACCGAGCTTCGGGAGGGCTACGCCGAGGTCGGCGATCAGAGCTTGCATTACGTCGAGGCCGGCGACGGGCCGCTGATCGTTCTGCTGCACGGCTTCCCGGAGTTCTGGTTCGGTTGGCGGCTACAGATCGAGCCGCTCGCGGCGGCGGGTTTTCGAGTCGTCGTCCCCGACACGCGTGGCTACAACCTGTCATCGAAGCCAGAGGGCTTCGAGGACTACGCCGTCGACCTGCTCGCCGCCGACATCCGCGGCCTCATCGGAGAACTCGGTTCCGAGTCCGCGCTATTGGTCGGTCACGACTGGGGCGGAAGCATCGCCTGGACCACCGCGATGAACCACCCCGAGGTGGTCGACCGACTCGCCATCCTCAACGCGGCCCATCCGCGGCGGCTCCAGGAGGGACTGCACAACCCGAACCAGCTCCGGAAGTCCTGGTACTTCTTCTTCTTTGCCGTACCGCGACTGCCCGAGGACGTAGTGCACGCCAGAGACTGGCACTTCTTCCGACACTTCCTGCAGGACGCGAACCCGCCTTACACGCCGCAGGAAATCGAACGCTACGTCGAGGCGTGGTCGCAGCCAGGGGCAGCGGCCGGGATGATCA
>JALYLK010000130.1 GCA_030774275.1 Actinomycetota bacterium | reverse complement strand
AGGTTCATCGCCTTGGGCCTGATCCGCGACCTCTCTGGCTCGGAGGTGGACTAACTGGAACCGCCCTCCGAGCACGTGCACTGGATGTTCGCGACTGGCTTCCTGATCCTCGCCGCGTGCCTGCTCGCGCAGGTGATCGTCGGCGACGATGTCTGGAACCGAAGTGCCTGGCGCCGCTACTTCTTCCCTGGCTTCGGCTTCGTGATGGGGTTGGGGATGTGGGGCGTCGCGGTGCTCGCAGCCGGCTCGACGATCCACCTGATCGCGCACTTCACCTGGGCGCAGGTAATGATGCTCGCGGGCGGCGCGCACCTCGGTCTCGCGCGCGGGAAGCTCCAGCACCGCTTCTGGCGGTTGACGATGCCGCTCGCGCTCGGAGTTTCGGGCCTTGCGTTCCTCGGTCACGAGGAACACGGGTGGTTGTACAGCCGCTCCGCACTCGTGCACCACATCTGCGGTTGGACGCTCGTGGTCGGCGCCCTCTTCCCGCTCGGCGCGGCGTTCAGGCCGCGCTCGCACTTCTTCCGCCTCGGTTTCGCGGTGACGTTCGTCGTGCTGGCGGTCGCGCTGTTCGCGTTGCGCGATAGCGGCCCAGCACTGGGCAACGCCCCTTCAATCGCCCGCGGCGACTCGCGCAGCTGACGCCCGCGTGAGCTAACGCCCCAAGTTCCTCCGGTTTAGAGCGTCCATTTGCGGGCGGAGCCGGGCCTTGCCCGGCGGGAGCCCAAGAGGGAAATGGGATGTCCCGACAAGAAGGAGGGGGCTCACGGGGCCATGGGTTCCCCCGTGATAAGAGAACCGGCGGCTTGTCGGCCGCCGGTTGTTTCGGAGGAGAGGAGAGTTTGTTTTTGTTTTATGCAGCGCGCGCCAGGCGCTCTTCGTGACGGGCTCGCTTGATGATTTCGTCGCGATCGCCGAAGCGGAGCTGGGCTCGGAGCATTCGCTCCTCGTCCCAGAGACGCTGGATGCTGTCTTCGAGCTCCTTGACTTCAGCGGCGACTTCGGAATCGTGGCCGTGAGAAAGCACGTGCCAAAGCTCGGCGCGGCGCTCGGTCGCGCGCTCGATCTCGGCCTTGATCTGAGGAAGTGTCTTCATGTTCTTTGTAAACGCTTGAAGTGGGCGACTCATTCCAGAGCGAAGCAAGCAGAAAAAGGAGGACAACGAGTGCTCCCACAACGCCTGCGGCGACGGCCAACCAGGTCAAAAAAGCGTCCACCTGGCTACCAGGGCGGCCGTAATGGCCGCTGTTTGGCGACGAGCCCTACTGTCGCCGCTCCGAAGGCGAAACCGCCGATGTTGACCCCCGTCTTGACCTCCCAGATCCAGACGATCACGTTCGCCGCGATCAGCCCGATGGTGACGATCGGAAAGTTCCGCGTCGGGACGTTGTTCTTGAGCGGCAGCACCGAGGCCCGCAGGCTACGAGATCAGCGGATCACAAGCGCCATCAGCGCCTTCTGGGCATGCAGGCGGTTCTCGGCCTGGTCCCAAACGGCCGACTGCGGCCCGTAGAGCACGTCTTCGGTGATCTCCTCGCCGTAGTGCGCGGGCAGGCAGTGGAGGACGATCGCCGTCTCGCCGGCCAGCCGGACAAGCTCCTCGTCGATGCCGAAGCCGGCCAGGTCTCGCAGCCTCTGCGCGCGCTCTTCCTCCTGGCCCATGCTCGTCCAGACGTCGGTGTAGAGGACGTCGGCGCCGGCCGCGGCCTGGCGCGGATCGTCGAGCAGCTCGATCGTCGCGCCGGTCTCGGCCGCCGCCTGGCGCGCGATCTCCACCGCTTCGGCCGACGGCTCGTAGCCCATTGGCGTGGCGGCGCGGAAGTTTGCACCGAGCTTCGCAGCGGCGACCATCAGCGACGCGCAGACGTTGTTGCCGTCGCCGAGATAGGCCACGGTTACGCCTTCGAGCCGGCCGAGCCGCTCGCGGATCGTCATCACGTCGGCGAGCGCCTGGCAGGGATGGGAAGCGTCCGTCAGCCCGTTGATGACCGGGATCGTTGCGTGGCGCGCGAGCTCCTCGACATCCTCCTGTGCAAAGGTGCGGATCATGATGGCGTCCAGGTACCGCGAGAGCACCGTCGCCGTGTCCTTGAGCGTCTCGCCGCGGCCGAGCTGGAGGTCGCCGGCCGAGAGGTA
>JALYLK010000129.1 GCA_030774275.1 Actinomycetota bacterium | reverse complement strand
TAAAGCTGGTGGTAAACGAGCCAACGCTTCGGAGGCCGACGGCGAAGCAGATGTCCGCGACGGTGCGGTCGGTGGCGCGGAGAAGCGCCGCGGCACGCTCCAGGCGCCGGGTGAGCAGGTACGCGTGCGGCGATTCGCCGAAAGCTCGCCGGAACTCGCGGCTGAAGTGGGCCCGCGAGAGTCCCGCCGCGCCGGCCAGGTCGTCTACCCCCAGGGGCTCGACGTAGTGGGCGTCGGCGACGTCTTTCGCGCGGAGCAGGTGGCGCGCAGGCGGGGCGTAGGCCATCCGAGCAGTATCGCGGGCACGGGCGGGCGTTGACGGACCAGCCCCGACTCGGCCTGTGTTTATCAGCGAAGCGTCAGTAGATGTTCACGCGGTCGACCTGCAGGACGGCCGCTTCGAGGCAGCTCGCAGCATCGTCCGCTGTGCAGCGCCGGTAGGCCGGCGTCTGCGCCCAGACGCGAAGCTCCTGACCACCGCTTCTGATCACGCCTCGCCGCTCGTATTCGCTCACGTACCTGTCGGCCGCCCGGTCATGCCAGGCGGTGATGCGAATCTCCCGCCCGTCGGTGGTCTCGAGGACGACGCTGTGGTCGCCGATCGCGTATGCCCTGACGATTCGATCAAGACCCGAGAGCTCGTCCCAGTCGAGAGCTGGCGAGCCGGCGAGGGATTCACTTGTCGACAGAGATGAACTCATCGGAACTCCCTTCTCGGCCGGGTGAGAGTGCCCAGCCGCGCGACACCAGCCGGTCGAGAGCTGGTCTGCCCCAAATTCCGCGCTTTGAAACGCGGAGCCTGCCCGTTAGGCTCCACTCTGATGTCGCTGCTGATTCGAATCGTTGTTGCCTTGGCGATCAACGCCGCCGCGCTTTGGGTCGCCAACGCGCTCTTCTCCGGCGTTCAGATTCACGGCTGGTGGGCGTACATCATCGGTGCGGCCGTGCTGGGGATCGCCAACACGGTGATCAAGCCGGTGCTCGCGCTGATCACGCTGCCATTGATCATCCTCACGCTCGGCCTCTTCCTGCTGGTGATCAACATCGCGATGGTCGCGCTGGCGGAGTGGATCGCGCCGAACTTCTCGATCGACGGGTTCTGGACCTACGTCGGGACGGTCGTGATCATCTGGCTCGTGAACTGGGTCGGCTACTCGCTCGTCGACCAGCTCGACAGTTCGCGCCGCTGGCCCTCACTGGCTTAGGCGTGCCAGACTGGACCGCCGAGCTCGTCGTGGACGAGGAGCTCGCACGGCAGCTGCTCGGGCAGTTTTCCGAACTCGAGGTCGAGTCTCTGCGTCCGCTTGCCGAGGGCTGGGACTACGGGATCTGGCTCGTCAACGAGACCTGGGCGTTTCGCTTTCCGCGCCGGGAGACGGTTGTGCCGGGTGTTACACGGGAGATCGCGGTGCTGCCGGAGCTGGCGCCGCTGCTGCCGATTCCAGTGCCGGCGCCGGAGTTCGTCGGCCGGCCGGCCCGGGGCTTTCCGTGGCCGTTCTTCGGCAGCCGGCTCTTGCCGGGGCGCGAGCTAGGAGAGGCCGGGCTCGGCGACGAGGCCCGCAATGAGCTGGGGTGTTCTCTGGCCAGGTTTCTGCGGCGTCTCCACGATGCAGAGCTGGCGCTCGAGCTCCCAGGCGACGCGAACCGGCGCGCGGACATGAGCGCGCGAGTGCCGAGGACCCGCCGGCAGCTCGGCGAGCTGGAGGCGCTCGAGATCTGGAGCCACGACCCGGCTGTCGATCGCGTTCTCGACGAGGCTGAGCGCCTGCCTCCATCGCGTGAGACCACGGCGGTCGTCCACGGAGATCTCCATTTCCGCCAGATCCTCGTCGACGACAGCGCGACTCCGACCGGGGTGATCGACTGGGTCGACGTCTGCCGGAGCGATCCGGCGATCGACCTGTCGATGTACTGGAGCTACCTGCCGCCGGGGGGACGAGAGCTGTTCCTGTCCGAATACGGGCCGGTCAGCGAGGAGCAGCTCCTGCGCGCCCGCGTGATCGCGCTCTCGCTGTCGGCCGCCCTTGGGCACTACGGTCACCGCGAAGGCTTTCCGTCGGTCGAGCGTGAAGCGATGCGCGGCCTCAAGCAGGCGGCGGCCGGATAAGGCCGTATTGTTCCGCCGTGCGTCTCGGGCTGATCTCCGACCTACACGGCAACCGGCTCGCCCTCGAGGCCGTCCTCGAGGATCTCGAGGAGGCGGGCATCGACCGGCTCGTCTGCCTCGGTGACGTAGCCGCAGGACCGGAGCCCCGGGCGACGATCGAGCGGCTGCAAGCGCTCGAGTGCCCCGTGGTCGTCGGAAACTGGGACTGCTGGCTCCTCGAAGGCATGCCGCATTTGCCGGGGGAGGCAGGGCCGAAGTTGCGCGACCAGGGCGACTGGTCGGCAGCGCAGCTCGGCGAGGCGGAGCAAGCCTTCCTCGCCGCGCTCCCACCCCACGTCGAGCTCAATTTCGACGGCGCCGCGGTCCTCTGCGTGCACGGCTCGCCCCGCTCGACAACGGACGACATTCAGGCGACGACTTCCGATGCGGAGCTCACCGAAATGCTCGCCGGCACCGAGCCGGCCTTCCTGGCGGCGGGCCACACGCATGTGCAGCTCGCCCGCCAGCACGGCTCGACGTTGATCGTCAATCCGGGCAGCGTCGGCCTACCCTTCAACAGCTGGCCGGTGAACGGCGCACTCAGGGTCTCGCCGTGGGCCGAGTACGCGATCCTGACGATCGACGAGGGGCTGATCTCAACCGAGCTGCGCCGCGTCTCGTACGACATTTCGGCCTTGCTCGACGTGGCGCGCGAGAGCGGAATGCCACACACGGAGTGGTGGGCCGACCAGTGGGTGACGGGCGCTCGGCCGTAACGAATCGTCTCTCTGCGAGACTGTTCAGTGATGCCAAAAATCCAGAAAACAGAGCAAGAGTGGCGTGCCGAATTGACGCCCGATCAGTACCGGATTCTGCGCGAGAAGGGCACCGAAGCGCCCTTCTCGGGCGAGTACGACTTCACCTTTGAGCCCGGAAGGTACCGCTGTGCCGGCTGTGGCGCCGAGCTATTCGAGTCGGAGACGAAGTACGACTCCGGCTGCGGTTGGCCCGCGTTCTACGCGCCGGCTGCCGACGAGGCGATCGAGGCCGAGACGGATGCCAGCCACGGAATGGTTCGTACCGAGGTGCTGTGCGCAAACTGCGGCGGCCACCTCGGACATGTCTTCCCGGATGGGCCCGCCCCGACCGGGCAGCGCTACTGCATCAACTCAGCAGCATTGAAACTAGAGGAGGAGTGAACTTGAAGAAGGCAACATTCGGCGCCGGCTGTTTCTGGGGCGTCGAGGCAACGTTCCGTCAGCTCGATGGCGTGACCAAGACCGAGGTCGGCTATGAGGGCGGCACGCTGGATAACCCGACCTACGAGGATGTCTGCTCGCATACGACCGGCCACGCAGAGGTCGTCGAGGTCACCTACGACCCGGAGCGGATCTCCTACGACGCCCTCCTGGAGGTCTTCTGGGGCAAGCACAACCCGACCCAGCTGAACCGCCAGGGATGGGACGTCGGCGACCAGTACCGGTCGGTGATCTTCTTCCACGATCCTGAGCAGCAGGAGACGGCGACGCGGTCGAAGGCCGAGCAGCAGTCGCGGCACCGAAAGCCCGTCGTGACGCTCGTGGAGCCGGCGCAGGCCTTCTACGCCGCCGAGGATTACCACCAGCAGTACCTCGAGAAGCGGGGCCGCTCCACCTGTACGCCCGCGCTTCAGACTCAGGCCGTTTAAGCGCCAGGTTGGTTTGCGGATCGCGGGCCAGGCCCGCGATCCGGGCTTCTAGGTGCGACGCGGCCACGGCGGCGAGGCGCCGCCGGGCGCGTGCCTCAACTTGCGGACGGGTGCACTAGCCTCCTCCGCGTGATCGTGCTCGTCGACGCGCCGAACGTGAGGCGCTCGCTGTGGCCGAACCTCTCCCCGGAGCGGCTCATCGAGTTGTTGGCGCGGTGGGCCGAGGCGGAGGGCGCAGAGGCGATCGCCGTCTTCGACGGGTCCGCTCCCGAGCCAGTCGCTGGCGTAGAAGTGGTCGGGACGGGAGCAGAATCGGCGGACGACTGGATCACCCGTAAGGCTGCCGAGCTCTCCGAGCCGTACGTCCTCGTCACCTCCGACCGTGAGCTCCGGGACCGCGCGGGCGGAAACGCGGAGCGGATCGTCGGCGGCGGGGCGTTTGCCCGCGAGCTGGCCGCACTCGGCTAGCTCGCTACGCGGCCGTCACGTCCTCCGTGGCCGTGTCCCCGTGCCTGGCACCAAATCAGCCCTGGGACACGTCCCGCGATGTGCGCTGTTGTGGCCAGTTTGCAGCGCTTTTGTCCGTCTCAGGCGTGTCTCCATGCCTGGCACCGGGGCACGCCTTTTTGGGACCCTAACGCGTGCCGACGCGGAGGCCGACCGCACGCGGGAGCGCGGCGATCGCTCGCAGCGGCAGCGCGGGGCGGCGGCCCTCCTGCTCGGCTTCCTCGGCGCGCAGCGCCGCTCCGCGGACCATCCCGCCGCCCAGGCGCTTGAGCGGCTCCGGTGGCAGCGGGCGAACCTGCCGGTTGACAAGCGGTAGGGCCGTCAGCTCGTCCTCGATTCCTAGAGCGAGGCGGGCCAGGATCTTTCCGCCCAGCCAGCTCGGTCCGACGCCGTTGCCCGAATAGCCTGCGCCGTAGTGGACTCGGCTTCCCCGAACGGTCCCGAAGAAGGGGAAGTGGTCCGCGGAAACGTCGATCGGTCCGCCCCACGCCCGCTCGACACGGGCCTCCGCGAGCCCGGGCAACAGGAATCGCAGGCCCGCCTCCGCCCGGGCTACCGAGGGCGCATCGGCGGTGAAGCGCTCGTCGATCCGTCCACCGAAGCCGATCGGCCCCGAGCCGCTCCCCATCAGGACACGGCCGTCGTTCGTCGTTCGAAAGTAATGCAGGAACATCCGTCCGTCGACGATCGACTCGCCGCCGGTCCAACGAATCTGCTCGAGCAACTCCGGCACCGGTTCGGTTAGGACCACATAGGAGCCGAACGCCGTCAGCCGGCGCGCGAGCGGTCGCCAGCCCGCTGCTGCTGCATTGATCGCGATCACGACCTCTGAGGCCCGGACGCGCCCCCGCGGCGTCTCGACAACATTGGGCGAGCCGCGCCGCAGGCGCACCAGCTGTGTCCGCTCGTGGACCACGACGCCTTCCGCCAGCGCCGCAGCACGGAGTGCCCTGACGAGCCGCCCCGGCTGCACGGTGGCGGCTTCGCGATAGAGGGCACCGCGACGGAATCTCGGCGACGAGCAGCGTTCTGCCAGCTCGTCCCGGCCCACCGGCACCGCTTCCTCCTCGACCCCGAGCTCACGTGCGGCGGCAACAGCCGCATCGACGGCCTCGTCCTGCGCCGGCGCCGCCGAGACCTCGAGCATCGGCGCCTCGCGGAGCCAAACGTCTACCCCACGCTTCTCGACGAAGTCCCGGACGCCGGGAATGATCGCCGAGCCGGCCTGGGCAACCGCCAGCGCTCCACCGTCGCCGAAGACCCGCCGTGCCCGCGCAAGCGACGACCAGTAGCCGTGGAGAAAGCCGCCGTTCCGCCCACTCGGCCCTTCGCCGCACAGGGCCGCCTCGAGCACAGCGACCCGCGTCGACGGCTCGAGCTCCCGCAGCGCAAGCGCCGTCCAAAGCCCTGTGTAGCCACCCCCCACGACCACGACGTCGACCTCGAGCTCGCCGTCGAGCCCAGGCTCAGGCTCGATCTGCGGCGCCTCCTCGAGCCACCAGGGCGTCAGTGCTCGATCTTCTCCCAAGCCTCCTCGAGCACACCGCCGAGAATCGTCACCAGCTCGTCGAACTCAGCCTGCCCGGCTACGAGCGGCGGCGAGATCTGAATCACCGAATCGCCGCGATCGTCGGCCCGGCAGATCAGCCCGCGCTCGAACAGCTCCGGCGAGAGGAAGCCGCGCAGCAGATGCTCGGACTCCCCTTCTGAGAACGTCTCCCGGGTCTCCTTGTTCTTGACGAGCTCGAGCGCATAGAAGCAGCCGGCGCCGCGCAGGTCGCCCACAATCGGCAGCTCGAGCAACCGCTCGAGCGTCGAGCGGTACATCGCCTCCTTCTCCCGGACCCCTTCGACGATCCTCTCGCGCTTCATGATCTCGATGTTCTTCAGAGCGATCGCCGCCATCACCGGGTGCCCGCCGAAGGTGATCCCGTGCGTGAACATCGAGTCGCCGGCCAGGAACGGCTCGATCACTCGCTCGGTGGTCAGGACCGCGCCGATCGACGCGTAGGCAGAGGACAGGCCCTTCGCGCAGGTGAGGATGTCCGGCCGGACGTCGTATTTCTCGGAGGCGAACCAGTATCCGATCCGCCCGAAGCCGGTGATCACCTCGTCGGCGCAGAGCAGGATCCCGTGGCGGTCGCAGATCTCCCGCACCCCTCGGAAATAGCCGGCAGGGGGCGTGAAGGCGCCGCCGGCGTTCTGGAGGGGCTCCATGATCACCATCGCAACGGTGTCCGGACCGGCGGCGTCGAGCGCGTGCTCCAGGTCGTCGAGCAGGAACGCGGTGAACTCTTCCTCGGTCTCCTCCGCCGGACGGTGGTAACGGTTCGTGTTCCGAACGTGGGCGACCTCCGGGACGAGTGGCTCGAACGGCGCCCTCAGGGCCGGAATCCCGTTGATCGACAGCGCGCCCATCGTCGTTCCGTGGTAGGCGACGTTGCGGGAGACGGCCTTCCAGCGCCGCTCGCCGCGCGCCGCGTGGTACTGCCGCGCGAGCTTCCAGGCCGACTCGACGGCCTCGGAGCCGCCCGAGACGAAGAAGGCGCGGGTCAGGTCGCCGGGGGCGAGCGAGGCCACCTCGCTCGCGAGCTCGATCGCGCGCGGGTGGGCGTACGACCAGTTCGTGTAAAAGGGGAGCTCGCGCATCTGATCGAGCGCCGCCTGTCCGATCTCCTCGCCGTGCGAGTAGCCGATGTTGACCGCGAACAAGCCGGCCAGCGCGTCGAGATAGCGTTTGCCGTTGATGTCCTCGAGGTAGCAGCCCTCGCCGCGCACGATCACCGGCACCTCGGTCTTGCCGTAGCCGCCCATGCGTGTGAAGTGGAGCCAGAGATGCTCGCGCGCGGCTTTCTGCAGCTCGGCCGGCGAAAGCCCCGGGAAGACGGTGGTCATGAAGCCCTTTTCGCGCGGCGCATCTGGACGAGGACGTTGACGAGCATGGCGGTCAGCGCGATCGCGAAGATCGCCGTGCCGATCACGTTCACCTGCGGCGGCGCCCCGATTCGCGCCGCCCCCCACACGAACAGCGGGAACGTCACGCTCGACCCCGAGTTGAAGTAGGTGACGACGAAGTCGTCGATCGAGATCGCGAAGCACAGCAGCAGCGCGGCCAGGATCGCGGGAGCGGTCAGGGGCAGCGTCACCTTGCGGAAGGTCGCCCACTCGTTCGCGCCCAGGTCCATCGCCGCCTCCTCGAGATGCCGGTCGAAGCCGACGAGGCGCGCCTTCACGGTCACGACCGCGAAGCTGATGCAGAACATGATGTGCGCGATCAGGATCGTCTGGAAGCCGAACGTGACGAAGGTGAGGTTGAGGAAGAGCGTCAGCAGCGACGCGCCGAGCACGATCTCGGGCGTCGAGAGCGGGA
>JALYLK010000128.1 GCA_030774275.1 Actinomycetota bacterium | reverse complement strand
TGATCGACGTCGTCTGGCCGGGCGCCTTCGCGCCGTACCTGGTGGACCTGAAGGCGAAGCTCGGCGCACAGGCGAAGCTGCACGCCCAGGGGATCATCCAGAACGACACGGTCGGCGGCAAGCTCGTCGCGATGCCGTGGTTCGGAGATTTCGGGATCCTCTACTACCGCACCGACCTGCTGAAGAAGTACGGCTACAGCGCCCCGCCGAAAACGTGGTCCCAGCTCTTCGCAATGGCTCAGAAGATCCAGACCGGCGAGCAGAAGACGAACAAGAACTTCTACGGCTTCGTCTTCCAGGGCAGCTCCTACGAGGGCCTGACCTGCGATGCGCTGGAGTGGGTCGCCTCGGCCGGCGGCGGTCACTTCATCGACGGCGGCAAGGTGACGATCAACAACAAGAACGCCGCGACGATCCTCGACGCGATGCGAGCCCAGATCGGGAAGATCACGCCGCGCGGCGTGACCTCGTACAACGAAGACGGCGCCCGCATTCCGTTCGACAACGGCGATGCCGCCTTCATGCGCAACTGGCCGTACGCCTACTCGCTCAGCCAGGCCACCGGCTCGGCGGTCAAGGGCAAGTTCGCCGTGACGGTTCTGCCGCATGGCAGCAAGGGCACGTCCGTCGGCACCGTCGGCGGCTGGCAGCTCGGTGTCTCGAAGTACTCGAAGCACAAGGGTGCCGCGATCGAGCTCGTGCGCTACTTGACGAGCCCGGCCGTCCAGAAGTTCAACGCGATCTTCAACTCAAACGTGCCGACGATCCCCGCCGTGGCGCGGATCAAGGCCGTCGTCAAGACGAACCCGTACCTCACGCCCGCGATCGCGAACGTCACGCGCGTGACGCGGCCCGGGAAGTACCTGGGGGCCTCCTACAACGAAGGCTCGAAGGACATCTACCAGGGGATCAGCCAGATCCTCAACGGCACGCCGGCGAAGAACGTGCTGCCGAGCGTCGCCTCGAAGCTGCAGCGCCTAGTGAAGTAGGGCCTGCAAGCTGGCGCGAAACGAGGGAGGATGGCATCTGTCATCCTCCCTCAGCTTTTCGCTTAGCACCGATTCGATGAGCACGGTCGCCACGCCAGCACCCACGCCACGCCGCCGCCGCAGGAGTCGGCTGCAGCGTCGTCAAGCGCGACTCGCTTGGCTGCTGCTCCTACCGGCGCTGGCCGTGGTCGCGTTCGTCGCGATTTATCCGCTCGGCAAGACGATCTATCAGAGCTTCACGAACCAGGAGTTCCTGGCCGGGATCGAGCCGACGAAATGGGTCGGTCTCCAGAACTACAGGGAGCTCTGGCACGACACCATCTTTCGGCAGTCGGTCTGGGAGACGATCAGGTTCACGCTGATCACGGTCAGCTTCGAGTTCGTCCTCGGAATCATCATCGCGCTCGTCGTCAACTCGAACTTCAAGGGACGCGGCGCGATGCGGGCGGCGATGCTCGTGCCGTGGGCGATCCCGACCGTAGTCGCCGCTCAGATGTGGAAATGGATGTTCGACGACGTCTTCGGCGTGATCAACGACGCCGGCGTCCGTCTCCACATCCTCCACCACTCGGTGGCCTGGATCTCCCAGCCGAGCACTGCGCTCGCAGCCGTCTCCGCCGTCGACATCTGGAAGACGACGCCTTTCGTCGCATTGCTCCTGCTCGCCGGCCTACAGGTGATCCCACGAGACCTCTACGAGGCAGCGGACGTCGACGGGGCGAGCAAGTGGCAGCAGTTCTGGCGGATCACGCTTCCGCTGCTGAGGCCGGCGATCCTCGTGACGCTGATCTTTCGCACCCTTGATGCCCTGCGCGTCTTCGACGTCTTCTACGTGTTCTACGGCAACCGGCCCGACACGCAGACGATGGCGATCTATGCCCAGAGCACGATCGTGAGTGACGGTCATGTCGGCTACGGCTCTGCGATCAGCGTGGCGATCTTCCTGATCATCGGCCTCTTCGTCGTCATCTATGTGACCTTCATGCGGGTGACCGAGGAATGAGCACGGTCGCCGAAGCGACCCGGACGGTTGAGCGGCCAGTCAGCCGCGGCCACTGGCTCCGGCGGACGCCTTTCGGGCGGTTTGTCACGAAGCTTCCCTTCTGGCTCCTGATCGCGGCGATCTTTATCTACGCAATCTTCCCGTTTTACTGGGCGATCCGTTCCGCGTTCACGCCTGAAAGCGAACTCTTCAGGACGCCGGTCGACTACTTCCCGAAGCATCCGACGCTCGCGAACTTCCGTGGGGCGTTGAGCGAGTCGACCTTCCAGCACGCGCTCATCAACTCGACGATCGTCGCCGGATCCGTGACGCTGATCTCGCTCGCGATCGGCTCGCTCGCCGCCTACGCCCTCGGCCGCTTCCGCTTCCGCGGTCGCTCGGCCGTCCTTTACCTGATGCTGTCGATGACGATCTTCCCCCAGATCGCGATCCTCGGCGCTCTCTACACGATGATCACGCGCTTCCATCTCTACGACAGCCTTGGAGCGCTGATCCTCAGCTACATGATCTTCACGCTCCCATTCACGGTCTGGGTGCTGACGAGCTTCATGCGCGGCCTGCCCGGCGATCTCGAGGAGGCGGCCTACGTCGACGGCGCAACGCCGCTACAGGTCTTCTACAAGGTTCTGCTGCCGCTGATCGCGCCCGGGCTCGTGACGACGGGCCTGCTCGCCTTCATCGCGGCCTGGAACGAGTACCTGTACGCCCTCTCGTTCATCCAGACACCCAACAAGTACACGGTCACATTGGCGATCACGACTTTCCAAGGAAAGTCGGGCTTCCAGCAGCCCTGGGGCGAGATCATGGCTGCGACCGTGGTCGTGACGCTCCCGCTGATCGTCGCGACGCTCGTGTTGCAGCGGCGGATCCTCGCCGGCCTGACCGCGGGTGCCGTTAAGGGCTAGATCGCTTCGCGGGTATCCGGATCGAAGAAGTAGAAGCGGCTTGTGTCGACTGCGAGCTCGATCTTGCTGCCTACAGCGATCCGTGTGCGTGGGCTGACCCGAGCCACGAGCCGGGTTACGCCTTCTGGTGCGCCCTCTTCATCTCCGCCGAAGTAGATGTCCGCGTCGCCCTCGGCAGCGTCCGCGGTGACGGCGCTGGAGATGATGCGGGCGGTCTCCACCGAGAAGTAGACGAGCACCTCGGAGCCGAGAGGCTCAGTCAAATCTGCGACGGCTTGGATGCGCCGGTCGGGAGGCGCGTCCGACTCGAGGCTCGCGTCCTCGAAGTCCTCGGGGCGGATGCCGAGCATGACCGTGCGGCCGACGTAGTCTCCGAGGCCTGAGCGGTTCCGCGCGAGCTGGTCGTCGACCGCCAGCTTGTAATCGCCGAAGGCAACCGTGAGGTCGCCGTTGCTCCGGTCGAGCTGGGCATGGACGAGGTTGATTGACGGCGAACCGATAAAACCGG
>JALYLK010000127.1 GCA_030774275.1 Actinomycetota bacterium | reverse complement strand
AGCACCGCCGCGTTCTGGACGAGCTCCTTGTCGATGGGCTCCAGCGAGTCGAGGCGCGCCGCGATGATGCCCTGCACCGTTTCCGGCAGCGGCAGCTGCTCTCGCTCGTCGAGCTGCCAGCCGCCTCCGGTCTGGACCAGGAATCCACGGTCCTGCAGCATGCGGACGTACTCCTCCGCGAAGAGCGGGTTTCCCTCTGTTCGCTTGAGGACGGCGCCCTGAACCTCTGCAGGGAGCAGCACCTGGTCGAGCAGTCCCGCGAGTAGCGCCGCGGTCTCCTCGGGCGCCAGCGCGGAAACCGTGACCGTCGAAGCGTTGCGCTTACCCCCGCCCCAGCCCGGCCGGCGTGCAAGCAGCTCAGGGCGTGCGGTACCCACGATAAGCAGCGCGACGCCACTCGCCCAGTCGGCGAGATAGTCGACGAAGTCGAGGAGGCCGTCATCGGCCCAGTGCAGATCTTCGAACACGAGCACGATCGGGCTTCTTTCCGCGACGCCTTCGAGGAAGCGGCGCCACGCGGCAAATGCCTCAGCCCGCCGGTCTGCGCCCTCGGCAACGGCAACGTCGAGACCGACGAGGGGACGCAGGTGGCGTTCGATCCAGGCGGCCTCCTGCGGATCGCCGATCGCGGCGGTCACGGAAGCTCGAAGCTTGGCCTCCGCTGTCTCGGTGGAGTCCGTTTCGAGAATGCCGAGCTGGGACTTGACGATCTCGGCCACCGCCCAGTAGCTCAGCCCCTCGCCGTAGGGCAACGAGCGTCCCTGGCGCCAGAGGATCAGGTCCGGATCGCGTTCGACGACCTGAAACAGCTCGGCGATCAGACGGCTCTTGCCGATGCCCGGCACGCCGACGAGCGTTACGAGCTGAGGGCTGAGGTCCTTGCGAACGCGCTCGAGCGCGCCGGTCAGGACATCGAGCTCCCGCACGCGGCCGACGAGCTCGGTGCGGGGACGCTGCTCGACGTCGAAGCCGAAGCGGGCGCGCGCACCAACAGCCTCCCAGGCGGGCACCGGGTTCGCCTTCCCCTTTGCCTCGACGGGCGGTGTATCGCGGTACTCGATCGCCTGGCTCGTGGCGCGATAGGTCGCCTCTCCGACGAGGATCCCGTCGACGGGGGCAGCGGTCTGAAGCCGCGCCGCCGTGTTGACGACGTCCCCGGATGCCATTCCTTCTCCAAGATCTGGCCTGGCGCCGAGCGCCACGAGCGCCTCGCCGGTGTTGACGGCGATCCGCACTTCGAGCTCGAGCGTTGGATCGGCTTCGTTGAGCTCGACGATCGCCTCGCGGATCGCAATCGCCGCGCGTACCGCCCGCTCGGGATCGTCCTCGTGCGCCACGGGCGCGCCGAAGAGCGCGACGACCGCGTCGCCGATGAACTTCTCGACCGTGCCGCCGTGGCGCTCGAGCTCGTGGCGCAGGCGGGCGTAGTACGGCGAAAGAAGCGCCCGAACGTCCTCAGGGTCGAGCTTTTCCGCGCGGGACGTGAAGCCGACCAGATCGGCGAACAGCACGGTGATGACCTTCCGTTCCTCACGCGCAGGAGCCGGAGCGGCGTCGAGCTCCGCGCCGCAGGCGCCGCAGAACTTGAAGCCGGCCGGGTTCTCCTGGCCGCAGACCGCGCAATTCATGTGTTGAGTCTAGGACGGCGCGCGAGCGCCGTTGCTCTCAGCCGCGTGCTAGTGGCAACTCGGTTCCGAGCGGCCGCTGCTGCCTCGCGTGCTCCACCTGCAGGGTCGTGTGCTCGAGACCAAAGCGCTGCGCGAGCATCGCGGCGAGCTCACGCCGAGCCTCATGGCAATCGCCTTCAGGCCGGACGAGCGCGTGAGCGGAGAGCGCCGGGAAGCCGCTGCCGACCGTCCAGACGTGCAGGTCGTGGACCTCGACAACGTCCGGGACGGCGAGCATCGCCTCGGCGACCTCGTCGGGAGGCATCTCGCCTGGGGAGATCTCGAGCAGGATCCGCGACGACTCCCGCAACAGGATCGCGCTGGACCAGAAGATCAGCCCTGCGACGGCGAGGCTCGCAACGGGATCGAACCGGTTCCAGCCGGTGACGAGAATGAGGGCGCCGGCGACCGCCGTTCCCGCAAACGCGGCGAGGTCGGTTGTGACGTGGAGAAAGGCCCCGCGCACGTTGAGGCTCTTTCGGCTCGGTCCCAGGAGCAGGGCCGCCGCCCCGAGGTTGACCAGGATCCCCGCGACGGCCAGGACGATCACCAGCCCGCCGCGCACGTCCGTCGGCGAGATGAGCCTTCTCACTGCCTCATAGACGATCCAGATCCCAACGAGCGCCAGCGTGATGCCGTTCGCGAGGGCCGCGAGAATCTCGACGCGCCGGAAGCCGAATGTCCAGCTCCCGCCCGGCGGCCGCTGCGCCACAGCGGCCGCGACCAGCGCGAGCGCAAGTGCGGCAGCATCGGTGAGCATGTGCCCCGCGTCCGCAAGCAGCGCGAGCGAGCCCGCGAGGATTCCGACCGCGATCTCGGCGACGAGCAGGCCGACGATGAGCGCAAGCGCCCCGGCCAGCATCCGCCGGTCCGCCCCGTGGTCATGGTCGTGGCCCGCCACGGACTCGATCGTAGCGACGGCCGATCACGGCCTGGTGGCTAGAGCCCCTTTCATAATGGGGCCTCGTCGCCGGGGTGCGATGGTCGGTTCCTGGCAAGGACGCAGGGAGTG
>JALYLK010000126.1 GCA_030774275.1 Actinomycetota bacterium | reverse complement strand
GAGACTGCGCGTATGCAGTTCCAGCAAAGGCTGGAGCTCGACCCCGAGCTGTCGGACGCGGGCGGTCAGGCCATCACCCTGGCCGGCTTGGCCCTAGTGGCCCTCGCCGGGGGAGAGACCGACGAGGCGGCAGCTCTCCTCCGCAGCTCGTTGCGCCTCGCGAACGACATCGGAGCCAGAGAGTTCATCTTCTCGTGCCTGCTGGGATCGGCGGAGGTCGCTGCGCAACGCCGTGAAACGGTTCGCGCGGCGCGACTGCTGGCAGCATCCGACGCCCTCTGCGAGGAGATGGGCTACATGCCCCCTCCTTTGGAGAGAGCACAGCGCGCGCGGATCGTGACGGTCCTCGACGCGGACGACGCCGCACTTGTCGCAGCCCGATCGGAAGGACGCGCGCTGACGCTGGACGAAGCCGTCGCCTACGCGCTCGAGGACCATGACCGAGCAGTCGCTTCCGGACCCTCGCAACCGTTGGAGGTTGACGGGACGCGCTAGCGGCGTACGCCCTGCACGCGTTCGATCTCGCGTTGACGAAGTACTATCCGGCGGATCTTCCCGGTGAGCGTCTTCGGGAGGTCGTCGACGAACTCGATGCGCCGCGGGTAGGCATAAGCAGAGAGCCGCTCGCGAACAAACGCCTTGATCTCCTCGGCGAGCTCTTCCGATGGCGCACGGTCGGGAGAGAGCACGATGAACGCCTTCACGACGTTGCCACGCAGCTGGTCGGGCGAGGCGATAGCCGCAGCTTCCCGGACCGCCGGATGCTCGAGACACGCGGACTCGACCTCGAACGGGCCGATCCGGTAACCGGCGGCGATGATCACATCGTCGGCGCGGCCTTCGTACCAGACGTACCCGTCATCGTCCTGCCGAGCGGCGTCCTTGGTGTGGAACCACTCGCCGCCGAATACCTCTTCGCTTTCGGCTGGTCGGTTCCAGTAGCCGAGCGGAAAGTGCGGGTTCGACCGAGCGCGGAGGCAGATCTCACCTCGCTCACCGGGGGGGACCGGGTGCTCGTCCTCGTCGAGGAGCTCGACCTCCCAGCCGGGCATTGGCTTTCCCATCGACCCCTCGCGGACCTCCATGAACGGGTAGTTGGCAACGAGGGGGTACGACTCGGTCAAGCCGTAGTAGTCGAGCACGGTCACGCCGTACTGCTTCCGGAACCAGCGGATCGCCTCAGGGTTCAAGGGCTCGCCGGCTGAGCAGACGCGGCGGAACTGCTGCGGGTAGCGCCTGCCCGCATCGGCGATCGGCATCATCGCTCGCATCGCCGTCGGCGTCGTGAACACATTGGTCACGTTGCGGCGGCTGAGGAAGTCGAGTTGCTTGTGCGGGTCGAAGCCCGACTCGCGCCGGTAGACGCACTGCACCGCCCCGAGACGCCATGGGCCAATCAGCGGTGCGATTCCGGCCGCCCAGGCCCATTCGCCCATGCCGTGGAAACGCTCGCCCTCCTCGACCTCGTGGCAATAGACGAACTCTTCGTGCGCGAGGATGTAGCGGTGGGCATGCACGATTCCCTTCGCAAGCCCGGTCGTCCCTGAGGTGTAGTAGAGCTGCGCCGGATCGTCGGCCGAGGTGCCGCAGTCGGTGAACTCGGCCGACGACCCTGCAAGCGTGTCCTTTTCCAGCACCAACAGCTGTGCGCTCGAGTCATCGAAGCGCTTCGCGTTGGCAGCATCGGTCACGATGAGCTTGGCACCCGAGTCGGAGAGGCGGTGACGGATCGACTCGTCACCGTAGAGAACCGACATCGAGAGCAGGATCGCGCCGAGCTTCCAGATGCCGAAGAAGACCGCGGCCGTCTCCGGCGTCGCCGGCGCGATGACCGCGACCCGGTCGCCGCGCTCGATGCCGTGTGCACGTAACACGTGCGCCGCCTGGTTCGCGAGGTCCTGGAGCTCTCCCCACGCGAGCTCTCGATACGAGCCGTCGAAGCTCTCCCAGACCATCGCAAGCTTGTCGCGCGGGTGCTTGTCGCACACATCTGTAGCGATGTTGTACTGCGCGGGCACCTCCCACCGGTGGGCCGCACAGACCTGCTCATAGGAGGTCGAGCTCATAGAACGAGGCATTAGCATGGCATCGCCCGGGGCGGTCTACAACCGCCGCGAGTCCGGGTTGCGCTCGCCCACTCACGCCGCCGTGAGAAATCAACTCCGAAGCCGTCAGACCGGCGATGTACGCGCTCGCCCGCTGGGGCGCGCGCGCACGCTCGGCCCGCCGAAGGACGACGAGCTCTACCCGGAGTGGGGCCTGCACTGGGGCTGCGGGACGCGGTTGCGAGCGGCGTCGCGCGCGCCGAGGGCGACCCGACCGCGATCGATCGTTGCTTCCGAGTGCTGAGCATCGCGCCAGGTGTCACTGCGGCCACGTAGACGAGAGCGAAAAGAATCGACGGGCGGCTGGACCGCCAAGGCGCGAAACCACGTCCGCTCCCTCGAGCGGCAGAGCGGTGCTGATCTTGGGATACCGATACCGCCGCTGGAAGCTCGAAGCCAAGAGCCGTAAGGCGGCGGCGTGATGACCCCTTGAACTTGCCTCGTCGCCTGCCAACAATGGCTTAAAGCCGGGGCTGCGGCCATTCCTCTCCCCGCCGCTGGACGCTTGGCCAGCCGCAAGGGCTAAACGTCCGTGCCCCGGCTTCAACGAATCATCTTGAACGCCGAGTTCGACCGCGCCCCCCCGTAGGTCCGGCTCTGCCCAAACGTTTGGGGGGCGCAGGCGCGCGCCAGCGCGACCCCCAATGCAAGCGGCGGGTTGAATCGTTGCAAGTGACAGGCGTATCTTGTTTCCAGAGCCGAGGGACTTCACACTGACGGCAGGCGCACTAACGCCGTGGGAGAGGGGCGTTGCGTTCTTGGGGTCACTCGGCTCTTTTCGGCGGGCGCAACGCGACAACCTCGTCCTTGCCGAGGTGACCGCGCGAGAGATCGGCCGCGTGACAATCGCCGAGGCGCTCGAGCTGACGCACTCGTTGCACGGAAACAGCCTCACCGCTGCGGCCGCTTCGCCGCCCGCTGGCTCTGTCTCTATCTCGAGGAACACGAGCGTGCGACGCTCGAGCATGTCGAGCTGCTCGTTTCGAACCTGTGATCTTTCGCTACCCCAAAGGACCACGGCTCGGCGCTCGCGATCCTGAGAGAGGCCGCACGTCAGAGCTGACCCCCTTGGGGCGGTCGTGTCCAGTAGAACCACTGATACCGATTTGTGAGCCGGGACTGGCCGCCGGCCTGCGGCAAGCTTGCGGCCCGCCAACCCAGGGAGAGAGGCGTGCCCCGGCTCGAGTGACCCTTTCGGCACGAGCGGCCAACTTCCCGCTCGTCCAAAAAAAGCGCCTTTAGATCGACTGACGCAGCGCCCTTGCCGCAGCCTGCAGACGGTCACTGACCTCGGCTAGTTCCCGCGCCGCAAGGTCAATGCGCTCTTGTTGGGTGTCCGCACGGCTTTGCTGAGTTTCGGCCTGCAGGCGCATCGTTTCAAGCTGGTTCTTCATCTCCTCCACGCCATGAGTGAGATCAGCCAGCTGGCCGGCTACTGCCCCGATGTCTTCACTGTCAGTCAACTCTGACGACTCTATTCGTTCGAGGCGTTCGGCAGCCGCCTGGCCCCTCAGGGCACCATCCAGCCGGGCAGCGGTTTGCCCGCTAGAACCACTCAGCGTCGTCTAGAAAACCCGGCGGGAGCGCGCTGGAAGCGAATTTGACTTCGATTCCGAGCAGGCGACCTTTCTTGTCGAACTCGAACTTGAAGTCCCCTGCAACATCATGCTCAACGAGGATGTAGTGGCGGGCGACTTCCTCTTCCTTGAAGTCCTTTAGGTAGATGTGGGCCGTGTCCTTGCGCCCGTTCAGCGTCACCCGCACGGGAGCGATGTTACGACGCCAACGGAACAGATCGCGCCCGCGAACACGCCAGTCCTGGTCTCGGCTCAATGGTGGCAGCGAGCGCGCTTACTCGTCCGGGGCTAGGGCCACGCGCCTGCTCGCCGCGGCTGCTTCGGCGCGTTGGCATGGGCGTCGACGTTTGCGCCGGCTAGCGGGGCTGGTTTGGTTTGCGGGCGTAGTCGCGAAGGCCGGTCTCGAGTAGTGCGAACGCTCGTGTCGCTTCTGATCTGGCGTGTTTGGCGAGCGTTGCGCCTTGGCGGCCGGCGAGTATCTGGGCGCGGACATCGGCGACGAGTGCGCGTTGGACGCCCATGAGCGCGTTGGCAGCGACCCATGCCTCGAGGTTGTGCTGGTCGGATGCTGCTTCTTCGGCGATGAGTCTGGCGAGCGCATCGGTAGCGCGGGCGACGATCTCGCGCTCGTGTACTTGAAGAGCAGGGCTTGCGTCGATGATCCGCGCTGCGTTTGCGATCACCTGGGCGACCTCTTCACCGGCGAGACGCTTCGTGCCATCGAGCACGACACGGCGGAACGCGCTCAGCGCCGATTCGCCGGAGGGCCGGTGGCGAACGGCCTCGACGAGCTCGGCCTCGAAGGTCTCGAGGCCACTGTAGAAGAGGTCTTCTTTGGTCGGGAAGTAGTTGAAGACCGTTCCCGGGGCGACGTCGGCCGCTCTCGCCACCATCGCGACGGTGACACCCTCGAAGCCGTGCTCCAGGAACAGGCGTCGAGCCGCTTCGGCGATCCGTTCTCTCGTTTGTTGTTTTTTGCGTGCTCTGAGTCCGGGTTCAGCGGCCACGACGGAGAGCATACCCACTCTTGCTAGT
>JALYLK010000125.1 GCA_030774275.1 Actinomycetota bacterium | reverse complement strand
GAACCAGCACACCGCCTGACCCCGACCGGGTCCGGTCCGGAAGCACCGGACCCGGTCTCTGATCTGAAAGGACGATCCCCGATGCCGATGATCGACGTGTACGCCGCCGACGGGACCTTCACCGATCCCCGTGCGCTGGCCCAGGGGCTGGCGACCGAGCTCATGACGATCGAGCAGGTCCCGGACATCCCGATGTTCCGGAAGAACACGGCCGCCTTCATCCACCCGCTCCCGGCGTCCGCGCTCGCGAACGTCGACGGCGACAGCACCTACGTCCGCGTCCAGGTGCTGACCAACCACGGCGCGCTCGACCGCGCCAAGCAGATCGCGGTCGTCTCGCGGCTGACGGCCCTCGTTGCGGACGCCGCCGGCGACCCGTCCCTGGCCGACCGGACCTGGGTCCTCCTCACCGAGGCTCCCGACGGCGGCTGGGGACTGGCCGGCCACGCGAACACGAACGAGGAGCTGATCGCCGCGGCGCGGGCCCAGCTCGCCGAGCTCAGGGCGAGCACACCGTCTGGCTGACCGTTCCGTCTGTCCACCCGCTATCGCAACCGCTTCGCCAGCTGCGTTCGCGAGGTCACATCCAGCTTTCGGAACGCCTTGCGCAGGTGGTATTCGACGGTGCTCGGGCTGATGAAGAGTTGCGCGGCGATCTCGCGGTTCTTGTTGCCCTCAGCGGCGAGGCGTGAGATCTGCGCCTCCTGCGCCGTGAGCTGCTCGAGTGCGTCGGAGGTCCGCTTGCGTGCATGCTCACCCGTCGCCTCGAGCTCGATCCGCGAGCGCTCTGCGAAGGCCTCCATCCCGAAGTCCGTGAAAAGCTCGTACGCAGCTCGGAGCTCGTTCCGCGCATCGATCCGGCGGCCTTCGCGCCGGAGCCACTCCCCGTAGACAAGATGCCCGCGGGCCAGGTCGAGCCGAAGGCGTGTCGGCTGCAGCCGCTCGATCGCCTCGCGGTACAGCGGCTCCGCGGCATCGCCTTCAGCGAGAAGTGCCCGTGATCTGGCCTCGACTCCGAGTGCCCATTGCGTGCCGCCCGCGCTCGTTGATCGGCGCAGCCTCTCAAGGGCTTTGGCGCCTTCCTCTCGGCGACCACTCCGACACGCCGCTTCGATCAGCTCGACCGATGCAAACGTGGAGAACCAGATCTCGCCCGGAATCCTGGTCGCCTCCACCGCCGCCGTGAATGCATCGTCGTAACGTCCGAGGCCGTTGTTCAGCACGGCGGTCACCCAGTTCATGGCGGTGACGCCCAACCCCTCGCCCCGGGCGAGGAAGTCCTCGTTGCCGGCCCGGACCAGCCTCGCCAGCTCGGCCTCATCTCCGCGGTGGGCGGCCAGCCCGAGGGCGCCGTAGAGAGGGGCGATTCCATCGCCCGTGGCCCGGGCGAGCGCGTCTGCCTCCTCGATGAGCGCCACCGCTGCTTTCGTCTCGCCCGCCTGGAGGTGAACTCCGACGCGCGTGTTGAGCGCGAGCGGCAGCTCCGCGAGCAACCCCGCAGCTCGCGCAGCTCGGATGTGGTGAGCGGTGAGCAGATCCCATCCCTTGTAGTCCCAGATGAATCCAGCTGCCCGACCGGCCAGCCAGCGCCAACGCAGCGCTTCGGCCGGTTCGACATCGCGGCGCGCGAACGCCGCCAGCGCCTGCCGCAGCGGCGGCGTTCCGGCCGCCGGACCGTGAGCGATGAGCGTCGCGAGCCCATCAAGGAGCCGGTCAACGGGACGCGGATCGGATGCCGGGGGCGCGGCGAGCGCCGCAGCGGCGACCTGCCGAGTGTCGACGGCCCCAGCCAGGCGACCCGTGAACAGCGCCGCGGTCAGCGCATCGAGGTAGGTCTCGCGCGCCAGCGGCACGTCCAGGGGCTCGAGTCGACGTGCCGCCGCGAGCAGCAGCGGCGGCGCGTCGCTCCCGCGGTTGGTGGCGAACGCGATTCGCGCCCGAAGGACCTCGGCCTGGGCCCGCTGGAAGTCATCGAGCGGGCCGACCTCGGCATTCTCGACCAGCGCGATGGCGTCGTCGACCGCACCAGCCTGTTGCTTCGCCCGTGCGGCTGCGAGCGCCCTGCCGGCGCGTTTCGCGGGCTCGACGCTCAATGCGGCCGAACGTTCGAGGAATGCGGCGGCCGCGGCGAACCCGCCACGTGTCTGGGCACGCGCCGCGGAACGTTCCAGGTCCGCGGCGACGCCTTCGTCCGGCATGACCGCTGCTTGCGCTCGGTGCCACGCGCGGCGATCCGGGTCGGTGTCCGGATCCGTCGCGTCCGCGAGAGCCTGATGGACCTCGGTCCGCTCAACCGCGCCGGCGGCCCGATACACGGCGGAGCGGACGAGCGGATGCCGGAACGCAACGCGTGGCCGGAATACGATCAAACCGTTCGACTCCGCCGCGAGGGCCGCGGACTCCGGGATTCCGAGACGCTTGGCGGCCCGCCACAGGAGCGTCGCGTCGCCCGTCGGTTCGCTCGCGGCGATGAGGACCAGGAGGCGCGCGTCACGCGGAAGGGCAGCCATTCGCCGCTGGAAGCTCTCCTCG
>JALYLK010000124.1 GCA_030774275.1 Actinomycetota bacterium | reverse complement strand
GCATGCACTCGGGCTCTCGCTGAAGGCGGCGGCGCTCGCCACGGCGATCGCCCTCCTGCTGGGCTCGGCGGCGGCGTTTGGCGTCCACCGCTTCCGCTTCTTCGGGCGCGAGTCGATCTCGTTCCTGCTCGTCCTGCCGATCGCGTTGCCCGGGATCATCACCGGCATGGCGCTCAACTCGTACTTCGTCTTCTGGAAGTTCAACTTCGGGCTCTGGACGATCGTGATCGGGCATGCGACCTTCTGCGTCGTGGTCGTCTACAACAACGTGATCGCGCGGCTGCGGCGCGTCCCCGGCTCGCTGACGGAGGCGTCGATGGACCTCGGCGCGGATGGGATCCAGACCTTCCGCTACGTGACGTTCCCGACCATCTCGACGGCCCTGATCTCGGGCGGGCTCCTCGCATTTGCACTGTCGTTCGACGAGGTGATCGTGACCACGTTCACGGCCGGCGCACAGAACACCTTGCCCATCTGGATCTTCGGCCAGATCCGCCTAGGGCAGCAGCTGCCCCAGGTGAACGTGGTCGTCTTCCTTGTCCTTGCTGTCACCATCATTCCCGTAGCACTCGCCCAGCGGCTCACCCGCGAAAGCGGGATCCTGCGCACCGAATAGGAGGAAGGCCCGATATGGCAACCACCACCGCCGACACCACCGCAACGATCGACGTCGTCAACCCGGCGACGGGAGAGACGATCGCAACCGTGCCGAACGCCTCCGCCGAGGACGTCGACGCAGCGGTCGAACGCGCCAAGAAGGCGCTCCCGGAGTGGCTCGAAGCCACGCCGGGCGAGCGTGCGGAGCTGCTCCTCAAGCTCGCCGACGTGATCTCCGACAACGCCGAGGAGCTCGCGCAGGTCGAGTCGCAGAACGTCGGCAAGCCGCTGATGGTTTCGCGGGACGAGATGCCGTTCTCCGCGGACAACCTCCGCTTCTTCGCCGGTGCGGCTCGCCAGCTGGAGGGGAAGTCGGCAGGCGAGTACATCCAGGGGTACACCTCGATCATCCGGCGTGAGCCGCTCGGCATCGTCGGCGGCATCTGCCCGTGGAACTACCCGCTGATGATGGCGGTGTGGAAGCTGGGGCCGGCGCTCGCGGCGGGCAACGTGCAGATCCTGAAGCCTGCGGAGCAGACGCCGCTCTCGCTGCTGCGCTTCATGGAGCTCGCGAAGGACGTGATCCCGGCGGGCGTGCTGCAGGCGATCACCGGCGAAGGCGTTCCCACGGGCGAGCGGCTCGTCTCGCACCCCGACATCGGGCTCGTGTCGCTGACCGGCGACATCGCGACGGGAAAGCTGATCGCGAGGAACGCGGCCGACACGCTGAAGCGCGTGCACCTCGAGCTCGGCGGCAAGGCGCCGATGGTCGTCTTCGACGACGCCGATCCGGAGCAGGTCGCCGAGGGAGTCAAGATCGCCGGCTATTGGAACTCCGGCCAGGACTGCACCGCGGGCACGCGCATCATCGCCGGGCCGAAGACCTCGTTCTGGACGATCTCGTCGTCCTGCGAGACATCCGTGACGATCGTCGGCTTCACGAAGAAGCCGCGCGAGCTCTCCGAAGCGCCCCCCGTCAGGACGGTGGCGCCCTTCGCGCGCTCGAGGAAGCCGAGCACGCGCTCCTGCTGGTCGCGTGAGATCAGCGGGCCCATCTCGACGTCGTCGCGGTCGGCGGGGTCGCCGACCTTCAGCGACTCGATCGCCGGGACGAGCGCCTCGAGCAGCGAGTCGTAGATCTTCGGTCCGGCGATGATGCGCGTGCCCGCGGTGCAATCCTGGCCGGAGTTCCAGTAGCCGGCGATCTTGATTCCTTCGGCAACCTGCTCCGGGTCGGCATCGTCGAAGACGACCATCGGCGCCTTCCCGCCGAGCTCGAGGTGGACGCGCTTCAGCGACTCGGCCGCGTTGCGAGCGATCAGCTTGCCCGTCGCAATGTCGCCGGTCAGCGACACGAGGCCGATGTCGGGATGCGAGACGAGCCGCTCGCCCGTGGGAACGCCTTCGCCGGTGATGGCCTGGAGCACGCCCGCCGGGATCACGTCCTTCGCAAGCTCCATGAAGCGCAGGAGTGAGAGCGGCGTCTGCTCGGCGGGCTTCAGGATCTGCACGTTTCCCGCCGCGAGCGCGGGACCGAGCTTCCAC
>JALYLK010000123.1 GCA_030774275.1 Actinomycetota bacterium | reverse complement strand
CGGGAGATGCGGACAAGCTGCGCCAGGTCTTGATCAACCTGATCGACAACGCGGTCAAGTACTCGCCCGGCGGCGGCCGAATCGAGCTTGCGGTCGAGCCGCGCGAGGGCGGTGTCCGGATCAGCGTCAGCGACGAAGGCATCGGGATCGCCCCGCTCGAGCAGCGCCGGATCTTTGGCAAGTTCTACCGCGTCGACCCCGGCCTCACCCGCGGCGTGGGCGGCACCGGACTCGGCCTGTACATCTGCCGTGAGCTCGTTCGCCGGATGGAAGGCCGTCTCTCGGTCAACTCGGAGGAAGGCAAAGGCTCAACGTTCGCCGTCGACCTGCCCGTTGCGGCCGCCACGGCCAAGGACGACCCCGCGGTCGCACAGACGGTGGCGCCTTAGCAGCGATAGTCAACGTCGCACGCGACGTCTTACGGCTCTTTCTCAACGTCCGAATACCATCAGCGCATGGCTGGGCCGATCCAGGTCGGTGTCTGCTCGTGGGCGGACGAAACGCTGACGAACGTCTGGTACCCGAAGGGCGTCAAGTCCGGCGAGGAAAGGCTGCGCTACTACGCCGAGCGCTTCGACGTCGTCGAGGCGAACTCGACCTACTACCGGCTGCCCGATCCGCAGATGGTCGCGAACTGGGCTGAGCGAACGCCGCCTGGCTTCACGATGCACGTGAAGGCATTCGGCGTGATGACGCGCCATCCGGTCAAGGTCGACCAGCTCCCGCCCGACCTGCGCGACGTCCCGACGGACGCCCGCGGTCGCGTCGACAGGCCGCCGCGCGAGTACCGCGCCGAGGTGTTCGCACGCTTCCACGACGCCCTCGAGCCGCTCCGCTCGGCGGGGAAGCTCGGGGGGATCTTGATGCAGTTCCCGCCCTATGTCGTCCCCAAGGCGCAGTCGCTCGAGTATCTCGAATGGTCGCAGGAGCAACTCCGTGGCGACGAAATGCTGGTCGAGTTCCGTCACGCAAGCTGGCTCGACGACGAGCACCGCGCCGAAACGCTTCGTTTCCTGGAAGACCACGGGATGACCTATGTCGCCGTCGACGCGCCGCAGACCGGCGGCAAGAACGTCCTCCCCACCATCGTGGCTGCCACGAGCGAGACCGGCTATGTCCGCTTCCACGGCCGCAACGCCCAGACCTGGAACAAGCGCACCGGAAGCGCCGCGGAGCGGTTCGACTACCTCTATTCCGAGGAGGAACTGAGCGAGTGGGTGCCGCGACTGAAGGAGCTCGGCGGCGAGACGCAGACCGTCTACGCGATGTTCAACAACAACGGCCGCTCGCAGATGCCCTCGTTCGCGCCGCCGGAGGCAAAGGAGAACGAGCAGGATGGATTCGTGGCGCAGGCGCCGACGAACGCCCTGATGCTGAAGCGGCTTTTATCGGGCGAGGCCGGTTTCGACGAAAGGGGGCGACATGCCTGAGCGCGTCCTGACGCAGCTTCCCCAGGGCGTCGTCCTGGTCGATCCGAAGCTGACGATCGACTATGCAAATCCAGCTGCCGAACGGCTGCTCGGTGTGGGACCGGCGGGCGATCCGCTCCCCGATCCATGGCCCGAGTTTTCGTTACGAGACCTCGCGGCGAGCCTCTTCGGCTCCGATCCACCGGCCGGCGGCACCCTCCTCGAGACCGAGAACAGGTTTTTCTGGATCCAGGGGCTGCCGCCCTCGACAGCCGAGACCGCCATCGTGATCGTAGACGACGTCACGGAGCGCGAGCGCGCGCGCCAGAGCGAGCGGGAGTTCGTCGAGAACGCCGCCCACGAGCTACGGACGCCGTTGGCGGCGATCGTCAGCGTCATGGACGTCCTCGAAAGCGGAGCGAAGGACATTCCGGAGGTACGCGACCGGTTCCTCAAGCACATCAGGGTGCACAGCGATCGGCTCTCTCAACTCGCGACGTCGCTTCTCGTCCTGGCCAGACTCCAGACGGGCGTCGAGCAGCCCCACCTGACTCTCGTGCCGGTTCGGCCGCTCCTGGAGGAGATCGCCGGCCGCCTCGATCCCGCACACGGCGTCGAAGTCTCGGTCCGGGCAGCGGCGGAGATCGGAACGCTGGCCGACCGCGATCTTCTCTGGCAAGCGATCGCCAATGTGGCCGAGAACTCGGCCAAGCACACGCGGAGGGGCCAAATCGTCCTCGAAGCCCGTGAGAACGGAGCGACGACCGAGATCGAGATCCGTGACACCGGCCCGGGAATGACCGATGAGGAACGAGCGCGCGCCTTTCACCGCTTCTATCGCGCCTCCAACGGCACCGACGGGTTCGGGCTCGGTCTGGCAATCGCGGAAGAAGCCGCGCACGCAATCGGGGGAACGATCGAGCTCGAGTCCGAACTGGGCACCGGAACACGGGTGCGCGTCGCGGTGCCGAGCGCGAAGATCCTCACCTGATGGCGCAGCGAATCCTGATCGTTGAGGACGAGCCTGCGATCGCCGAGGCGGTCGAGTACGCACTAAAGGCCGAGGGGTTCGAGGTCGAGGCGGTGGACAACGGCAACACCGCGCTCGAGCAGGCGCGTGCCCGACCGTACGACCTGCTCGTCCTCGACCTGATGCTGCCGGGGCTCTCAGGGGTCGAGGTCTGCCGGCGTCTGCGAGACGAGAGCCCGGTGCCGATCCTAATGCTGACGGCGAAGGACGGCGAGCTCGACCGCGTTCTCGGACTGGAGGTCGGCGCGGACGACTACGTGAGCAAGCCGTTCTCGGTACCCGAGCTCGTCGCGCGGGTGCGGGCGCTCCTCCGCAGGCGCGAGCTCGACACGCGCGCCGCGATCGCGAAGCTCCGGGTAGGGGACCTCGAGCTCGATCTCTCCAAGCACGAGGCACGCGTCGGCGACGAGCAGGTCCCGCTCACGGCGTTCGAGCTCAAACTGCTCGCCCTGCTCGCCGGCGAGCCGGAGCGGGTCTTCTCTCGGCGTGAGATCATGCGCCATCTCTGGGACAGCTCGTTCGTCGGTGACGAGCGCGCGTGCGACCTGCATGTCTCGAACATCCGCCGCAAGCTCGAGCGCGACCCTGCCCGGCCGGAACGACTGGTGACCGTCCGCGGCGTCGGTTACAAGCTCCAGCCCGTGTAGGCAAACGCTCACAAAGCGCGTATGCGCCGCCTGCGGGCAGCGGCCTACCGTGGCACACGTGCGCCTGGGCGAATGTCGCGCAGTGGTCGCCAGTCTCACGCGTGAGTTGGCGGTCGTTTCGGTGTCGGGCGAACTCGACCTCTACACCGCGCCGCGGGTTCGTACCGGAATCGAAGAAGCTGTCGCCGCGGGGGCAGACAGGGTCATCGTCGACCTGTCCGAGACCAGCTTCATCGACTCCGCGGCGCTCGGCGTGCTCGTCCAGGAGACCAAGCGTCTGAAGGGTTGCGGCCATTCCCTGGTCCTCGTGACCAGCGATCCGCGAACAATGCGGGTCGTCGAGCTGAGCGGCCTGAATCGGGTTCTGCGAACCTACGCGACCCTCCAGGACGCGATTTCCGGGCTCGTCTCCGAGCCCTACAACCACGAAAGAGCCGCTCACTGACGATGGCGAGTGCCCAGTCGTCAGGAGGCGTCGCCGCAAAGCCGAGCCTCCTCTTCTTCCACTCAGCAGCGTCGGGGCGGTGTCGCAGGGTGGAGGGGTTCATGGCCCAGGTGCTGCAGCGGCGCTCGAACCACGAGACCTTCAAGGTCGTCCACATCGACGCCGACCAGCAGACCGAACTCGTCGAGCGGTTCCGGATCGAGACGATCCCCACCCTGGTCGTGGTCGCCGACAAGCGTGCTCAGGCCTGGCTGCCGAATCCCCAGGGCTGCCGCGACATCGAACAATTTCTGGCGCCTTGGCTCCAATGAGTCGACGCTGACCTCCAAGGCGGCGGAAATCCGCTCCCCGCCGCCGTGAAGAGTCGGCGGTCGGTAGGTTCTCCCGCGTGCTGCCCTGGTCAACCGACTTCGCCGGACGCCTCGACGAGCACTCGTTCGAGAGTGAGGCCCTGAAGGAAAACCCGCTCGGCGACCCGCACGTGCGGCCGCTCTGGGTCTATCTGCCGCCCGGCTACGACGACGAGCCGGAGCGCCGCTAC
>JALYLK010000122.1 GCA_030774275.1 Actinomycetota bacterium | reverse complement strand
CCTCGCGGAACTCGGCGTCGGCTTCCGCCCTGGCGACGATCTCGGCGATCTCCGTGCGGGCGAGCGGGAGCTCTTGCGCGGCCTGCACCCAACCCTGCGGCGCCGGCGGGAGGGCCCCGATTAGCTCAGCCAGTCTGTCTTCGTTGAATGCGCTCATACGTTCACCTGCCCACCAGACTGTGCAGGGACCGGTTTTCTTCCCTCGAGCTCTTCGCGCAGCTTGACGAGGCAGCGGGAAATGCGGCTGGCGATCGTCCCGGCGGGCAGTTCAAGCGCCTCGCCGATCGTGCGATAGGTCTCGTCGCGCGCGAAGAACCGGTCGAGAATTTCCCGGCAGTTCTCGGGCAGGCCCGCCATCGCGTCGTGGACGTCGAGTGCCTCGTCGATCCTGCCGATCGCGTCCTCGTCCGGATCTACTGCGAGCTCGCTTTCGTCGGTCGTCTCCTCGCGCGAGCCCGATCGCAGCCGGTCGACGCAGACGCGTCTGGTCAGCTGGGCGATCCAGGGCTGGATCGCCTCGTCGCTGCGAAGCGTGTCGAGCCGCTCGTAGACCTTGGCGAAGACCTCCTGGAAGACATCTTCGGCGTCCTGGTCGCGCAGCCGGAAGCCCTGGCTCGCGATCGCGTAGACGTAGCGGGAGAAGCGCTCAACGAGAGCCGCCCACGCCTCCTGGTCGCCGTCGCGGCAGCGGGCGACGAGTTGCGCGGCCGAAACCGTCTGGGCCACTGGCGTTCGGTCCTAGGAGGGTTTGGCGGAATGGCGCTCGTCCCCAGGGCGCGATGCTCGTTCCGTGGGGAGGACGCAGGGAGCGTCAATAGCTAAAGCTATTGGCGCGACCGAATCTGATGAAGGAGGGCCTCCCGCGGAGAGACACTCCGCACGTCCTCTACAAGACGAAGGGAGGCCCCTGCAATGTTGTACGTCGGATTGGACCTCAGCCGCAAGCGCCTCGACTGGCAGGCGCTCGATCGTGACGGCCAGCGGGTCGGTATCGGCGCCGTCCCGCCGGATCGGGATGGGCTGAGCAAGCTCGCGCGAGGACTGGGCGACGCGCCGGTGCTCGGGGTGATCGAGTCGATGAGCGGCGCCCGCTTCGTGCACGACCGGCTCGAGCTCCATGGCTGGGACGTGCGGATCGCCGACGCGGCCAAGGCGCGCGGGATCGCGCCGCTTGCCTGCAAGACCGACACGATCGACACCTGGGTGCTGGCCGAGCTCGCGCGGCTCGAGCTCGTGCCCGAGATCTGGCTGCCCGATCCGGAGGTGCGGGCGGAGCGCGAGCGCGCCCGCTTCCGGCTGCACCTGGTCAAGCACCGTTCGGCGCTCAAGAACCGGATCCACGCGATCCTCTTCCAGCACGGCGTCCCAGGCTCGGGCAGCGATCTCTTCGGAGTCGGTGGCCGGGCGATGCTCGAGCGGCTCCAGTTGCCCGAGCCCTGGGCTTCGACGGTCGCCGCGAGCCTCGAGCTGATCGACCTGCTCGACGAGCGGATCTCGAGCTGCGAGAGCGAGTTGCGAGCCCTCGGTGCCGAGCACAGGTACATCCCGCTGCTCATGACCTGCCCCGGGATCGGCTGGGTGCTCGCCTTCACGATCGCCTCCGAGATCGGGGAGATCGACCGCTTCGCAAGCCCGCGCAAGCTGGTCGGCTACACGGGGCTCTGCCCGCGAGTCGAGCAGTCGGGCGAGCGCGACCGGCGCGGGCCGCTGCGCAAGAACGGGCCCAACTACCTGCGCTGGGCGCTCGTCGAGGCGGCCCACAGCGCCGCCCGTCACCCCGCCTACAGCCCGGTCCGGGTGCGGATGCGCGCCCGCCACGGCCCCAAGCGCGGCACCAAGATCGCCGCGATCGAGATCGGCCGGCGCCTGAGCGAGGCGATCTGGCACATGCTGACCACCAATCAACCGTTTGCTCCGGCAGGCGCCCGTGCGTCCTTGGCCGCTTGACGGCCCCGAACCGAATTGCGCTACCGGAGCTGCTCCCAGCCAACTCATCGCCGACCACGGCGCCATAGAGAGATGAGCCAAGCTCAACGTCCCCAGTCCCAAGGAGGTCGTCGCCACTCGCGAGCCCACGCTTGACAACCGGCCCTCCTTCATAGAGAGGACGCTGCCACGGGGCGAGCAGCGCGGCCTGGGGACACAGACTCTATTTCGCCAAACCCTCCTGGGTTTAGCCGACCCTAGGGGGCCCGGCGATGACGACCAGGCGGCGGGGATTGCTCCCGCCGGGCAGCGGCCTTGCCTGGACGCCGAGTTGGCCAGCGAGACGGGTTCCATAGGCCTCGCCACCCGGCTCGAAGTAGACGGCCGTGTCGGGGTAGTCGAAGCGGTTCGCTTTCGCGACACGCTTGATCTTGTAGCCGAGGCCACCGATCTTGCTCGCGACCGCACGCGTGTAG
>JALYLK010000121.1 GCA_030774275.1 Actinomycetota bacterium | reverse complement strand
GCGCCTGGCGCCGTTCCGAGTCCTCGCCGGGATCGAGTGCGACATCCGGCCGGACGGCGAGCTCGATCTCCCCGACGACGTCCTCGCCGAGCTCGACTGGGTTCAGGCAAGCGTCCATGGTGGCCAGCGGCAGTCGCGCGAGCAGCTGACCGCTCGGTCGGTGGGCGCGCTCGAGAACCCGTACGTCTCGGCGCTCAGCCATCCCACCGGCCGCTACATCGGCCGGCGGCCTCCTAACGCCGTCGACATCGAGGCCGTGCTCGAGGCGGCCAAGCGGCATGGTAAGGCGGTCGAGATCAACGGCCTGCCCGACCGCATCGACCTTCGTGACGCCCACGTCCGGCTGGCGGTCGAGGCCGGCGTTCCGGTGGTCTGTTCGACCGACGCTCACTCGATCCGCGGCCTCGGCAACATGCGAAACGCCGTGGCGACGGCCCGCCGGGGCTGGGCGGGCCCCGCCGACGTGTTGAACACGCGCCCGCTCGCCGAGATCCTGTCGCTGCGGCCGCGCTAGGCGCTAGGATCGCGCGCCGCCAGGCCCGGTCGTCGTCCACTCGCGCAGGTCGTACCAATGGGTCGCGCGAAGGGCTTCGGCCACTTTCGGATCGGTGTGCTCAGCGTTGAAGACGTGGCGCTCGAGATCGCAGCAGATCGCGACCGTCTCCAGCGGAACGTCCGGCAGCTCCGCGAGGGCATCGGCAGGCAGCTTGGCCTCGGCGACCGTGTAATGCATGAACTGGAGGTCGGGGGCAATCTCCATCAGCGTCGGCCAGTCAGGGCAGGTCCTTGAGCTCACGCCGTCCTCGCCGGACGCTTCGCCGCGACGAGCGACCACTCGCCCTCGAACCTGAACCAGCCGCGGCTGTGCTCATCTGGGTAGACCGTGAACTCGGCGGCCGGATCCAGACGGTGGTACTGGCGGGTCGATTTCGGGTCGCCAAGGGCGACGCTGAGCCGGAAGAGGCCGTCCGAGAGCGGGAGCCGCGGCACTTCGAAGCAAACCTCCCGGCGCCCGCCACCGCTGTCCCAGCCCAACTCCTCAGCGGTCGACTCGCTCGCGCCGAGCAGCCCACCATTCGCGTCCCTGAACTCGACGGCGACACGTGGGGGAGCGATAGCCGGCGACAACTCGATCGAAAGCCGCACCACGAGAGGCCCGCCGGAGAGGAACTGCCTCCGCTCCTCGCCGTCATTGCCCTCGAGGCGAACCCCTACTACCGACGCCTCGCCGGTTCCCCATGCGTGCTGCTGCTCTGAGGACTCCTCCGCGGCAAGCAGCTGCTGATATGTCTTGATCACGTCCCGCGCCGACCCATCCTGTTCGACGCGACCGCCCGTCAGCAGGATGGCACGCTCGCAAACCCGCTCGACCGCGGGTGCGGCGTGCGAGACAAACACGATCGTCCTCCCGCGCTCGCGCAGCTCGAGAATCTTGCCGAAGCACTTTCGCTGGAAAGCCTCGTCGCCGACCGCAAACACTTCGTCGAGGAGGAGGATGTCCGGGTCGAGGTGTGTCGCGACCGCGAAGCCGAGCCGCATGTACATCCCTGACGAGTACGTCCGGACCGGAACGTCGAAGAACTCCTCGAGTTCGGCGAACGCGACGATCTCGTCGAGGCGCTCCCGGACGTAATTTCGCTTCAGGCCGTGAACCGCGCCGTTCATATAGACGTTCTCGCGGCCTGTGAAATCCGGGTGAAAACCCGCGCCGAGGCCGAGGAGGGAGCCAACGTCGCCACCCACCTCCAGCCGGCCTGAGCTCGGAGCGAAGATCCCACCGATCAGTCGAAGCAGCGTTGTCTTGCCCGAGCCGTTGCGGCCGATGACGCCCAGAGCCTCGCCCGGCTCGACGGCCAGCGAGACATCGCGAAGCGCCCAAATCTCCTCCCTGCGCAGATGCCGACGGCGCAGGATTGCTTCCTTGAGGGTGACGTCACGCTGTGGGTAGACCCGAAACAGGCGGCTGACGCCCTCAGCGACGATGGCTCCGGGCTTCACGCTTGCGAGGGTACTGAAAGGGCTTTTTCGACAATGCCGGCGAGGGCGCGCACGAACTCAGGATCGTCGTTCAACGACTCGATTCGCTCGAGCTCGAGGCCGACTTCGGCCGCCTTCTCGCGCGCCTCGATGTCGAGGTCCCAAAGAATCTCGAGGTGATCCGAGACGAATCCGACAGGGCAGACCAGCACGCGCCGCTCACCGTTCGCCGCCAGCGTCTGGAGCTCCTCCAGGATGTCGGGACCAAGCCACGGCTCCCCGGTCGGGCTCGCGCTCTGGAAGGCGAACGACCAGTCCGCCAGCCCGGCGCGCACGGCCACTAGGCGGGAGGTCTCGAGCAGCTGGTCGCGGTAGGGATCACCGTCCCGAAGGATGCGCTCGGGCAGCGAATGCGCGGTGAAGACGACGTGGCCGTCGAACCCGCGGACACGTGACGCCAGCAGGTCGAGGAACGGCCCGTGATCGTGCCAGCTCTCGACGAAGACGAGCTCGGCACGGCCGTAGAGCGCGCTCTCGAG
>JALYLK010000120.1 GCA_030774275.1 Actinomycetota bacterium | reverse complement strand
CTTCGACGTACGAGAGTGACACGATCATGAACAGGGCGCCCGTGACGAGCAGGACGGCGGGTGTGAGCCCCAGCGCGTGCAGGGCGATGATCCCGAGTGCGAAATAGATCGAGGAGGCGATCTCGCCGTACGCGATCGAGAAGAGCGCCGGCGCGTCGAGAACGCGCTGCAATCGGGGGAGCTTGCGCGCCATGGGCGCAGCTTATGTCGGCCGCCGGGCCTACCCGTCAGCTGAGTACGCCCGGTTTTTAGGGACAGTCCCCGCAGGGACTGTCCCTACAACCGGCGGGAACTTGGTTCGCTTCAGCTGCGCGTGCGCGCCCGCAGCAGATATAACCGGCCCACTCCGAGCCCGATGAAGAGCACGCCCAACAGGTAACCGACCAGGCCACCGCCGCGCGCTGCGGTCACAACGAGTAGCGCGATCCCGATCCCCAGGAACGCGAGCGCAAAGAGCGCTGTGGCACCCCTGTAAAAACTCACGCCGCCACCGTCTTTCGCCCCGCGACGACCATCACGCGGCTGGGCGCGTTCTTGAGGATGTAGTCGACCGTCTCGCTGAAGAGAGCACGACGCGGGCGGTCTCCGCGCGGCGTACCGAGGACGATGATCTCCGTTTGGCGCCGCTCCGCCTCGCGCACGATCGCGCGTCCGGGGCTCCTGGCCCGCAGAAGTCTTCCGATGACGTTGACGCCGTAGAGCTCGCCGATCGCCAGGGCGGCATCGAGCGCCTCGTTCGCCGCCGCTTCGGCCTCGGGCAGGTCGGCGTCCAGGGGCAGCTCGAGGGGCACCATCACGACGCTGACAGCGGCAATCGACGAGCCACGATCGGCGGCCAGGCGGCAGGCGAAGTCGATCGCCTCCTCCGACTCGCGCCCCGGCTTCACGGGTACGAGGATGCTGCGGTACTCGAGTGCGGCCCCCGGGCCGATCAGCACCGGCGCCAACACCGTTTCCCGGAGCGGGGCCCGAATCACATAACGCCGGTAGACGACGTACAGAATGAATCCGAAGATCAGCCAGCCGAATCCGACCCAGCGCGCATCGGGCTTCTGAACGACGACGACCAACCACGCAGCAGCCGTCCCGAGCCCGCCGAAGATCGCAAACAATGGCCAATCGACGGCGCCGATACGCAAGTTCGGGCGCGCGCGAAAGCGCATCTCGCGCTCGCGCCGCTTGACCCGCAGGGCGACTATCGAGGCGTGGGCGATCGTGAACGAGAGCATCGCCCCGAACGCATACATGTCGCCCAGGAACGTCGTCTTGCCGGGCAGCAGAACCGCGATGGAGACGATTCCGCCGAACACGAGCAACGAGAGCCAGGGCGTCTTGAACTTGGGATGCAGACGCCGGAAGATCTCCGGCAGTTGCCGGTGGCTCGCCATTGCATAGGTGATCCGCGACGCGCCGATCACGCCGGCATTCGTGGCGATGAACAGAATTGTCGCGGCGAGAATGCCGACGTAGATCTTCGCGCCGGTCAGCACGCCGCCGTGCAAGCCGAGGTTCTCGACGAGCCCGAGCACCGGGTCGTTCGCGAAGCCTCCCTGGTCCGGGGGCAACCCGAGCTTCGTCTGGTATGTGCCACCAACGTGCGTCACCGGCAGCGCCGATAGCGCGATCAGCGGCAGCGTGAAGTAGATCGCGAAGACCGCCCCCGCGACCCAGCTGATCGAGCGCGGGATGTCGCGCGGGGGGTCGCGGGCCTCCTCGGCAAGGTTCGAGACCGTCTCGATCCCGGTGTAGGCGATCATCGCGATCGGGATCGCGAGGAAGAAGCTCCTCCACGTTGGCGCGACGCCCCAGTGCAGGTTCGCCGAGAACACCTCGTGCGGGCTGAAGATCAGCGCGAAACCGATCAGCACCAAGAGGAGCTGAGTGGCGAAGTCGATGACGGCGAGAAAGATGTTCAGGTTCGCCGCCTCCCTGATCCCCACGATGTTCAGGCTCACGAGCAGCACGATCACGATCGCTCCGCCGACGATGTCCCAGGGATTCGTTCGTAGGGGTTCCCAGAAGATCGAGAGGTAGTGCGGGACGAAGAACGCCGAGATGGCGATCGTGATCACGTAATTGAGCATCTGCGCCCAGGCAGCGCCGAAGGAGACAAGCTCGTCGAAGGCGTGCCGGGCGAAGCTCGAGGAGCCCCCGGCCTCGGGGAAGCGCACCGTCCCCTCGGCATACGTCGCCGCGGTCGCCGCGAAGATCACGCCGCTGATCACGAAGACGAGCGGAGTGAGCCCGAGCGCGATCCCGGCAACGAGCCCGAGCGCGTAGTAGATCGAGGAGCCGACGTTGCCGTAAGCGGTCGCGAAAAGCGCCGGCGTGCCGAGAACGCGCTCGAGACGTTGTTGGCGACGCCGGCGAGGCATTCGCAGGGACTCTAGTGCTCCGTCCGGCTCGTTACCGGCCTTGCCCGGGCCTATGCTGAGAACAAGGATTCATGCGGATACAGCGGTTTCTGAAGAGTTGGGCCGGGGCGACGCTTGCGAGCGCCGGGGCCGTCGCGCTGGTCACAGGCGTGGTCTTCGCGCTTCGCCCGGTCGCACCCGTTCTGAGCCTTGGCGTCCTCTACGTCTTCGCCGTGCTTCCGATCGCAATCGTCTGGGGTCTTCCCTGGGCGATCGGCGTCTCGATCGCCAGCATGCTGGCCTTCAACTTCTTCTTCCTACCTCCCCGGCACACGTTCGCGTTGCGGGACTCCGAGAACTGGGTCGCGCTCGCGGTCTATCTGTTCACTGCGGTCGTGGTCAGCGAGCTGGCGGCGAGGGCGCGCCGGCGGGCCGACGACGCCGAGCAGCAGCAGCGCGAAGCGAGCCTGCTCGCCGAGATCGCCAGCCATCTGCTCGAGGGCCGCAGGCTCGACGATCAACTCGACTGGATCGGCTCCCGGGTGGCGCAAATCCTCGGAGTCGAGTCGGCCAGGATCGAGCTCGGCCGCTCGCAGCAACCACACGAAGGCTTGTCGCCCTACGAGCTGGCCATCGGCACGAGAACGGTCGGCACGATCTACACGGACGAGCACACAGAGGCCAATCTGGAGGTGCGCAAGCGGTTTCTCCCGGCTCTCGCTTCCCTGCTCGCGGTAACGAGCGAACGCGAGCGGCTGACCCGCGAGGCGCTCGAGGCCGAGGCCCTGAGGCGCAGCGACGCGGTCAAGACCGCAATCCTCCGCGCCGTCTCACACGATCTTCGTTCGCCGCTGACGGCGATCGCCACCGCGGTCGGCGCGCTCCGGAACAAGACGTTGAAGCTGAAGCCCGAAGACCGCGAGGAACTACTGGAGACGATCGATCTCGAGCAAGGACGCCTGAACCGGCTCGTTGCGAACCTCCTCGAGATGTCCCGGCTCGAGGCCGGGGCGGCCGCACCGGCCGTCGAGCTCTGGACGGTCGACGAGCTCATTCGCCAGGCTGTCGATGATGTCTCGGCAAACGGGCGGGTTCGGATCCGGGGCGCGGACACGCAGCTCGTCCGTGTCGACGCGACCCAGATCGAGCGGGTGCTCGCCAACCTGCTCGAGAATGCGCTCAAATTCTCGCCGGCCGGCTCTCCGGTTCAGGTGCGCGTCACCGCGACGCGGGCCGACGTGATCGTGCGCGTCGTCGACCAGGGCCCGGGGATCCCCGAACCGGAGCTCGAGCGCATCTTCGAACCCTTCTATCGCCGCTCGGGCGAGCGGGTCGGCACCGGCCTCGGGCTCGCGATCGCCCGCGGCTTCGCGCAGGCGAACGGAGCCCGCCTCTGGGCGGAATCCCGGCCCGACCAGGGCGCGACCTTCGCGCTCGCGCTGCCCGCTGCGGACGAGCCCGACCGGTCGCCGTCTTGAGCGGCCAGCGCGTACTGGTCGTCGACGACGAGCCGCAGATTCTTCGCGGCCTGCAGACGATGCTCCGCGGTGCCGGCTATGACGTCGCGACCGCCGCCACAGCAGCCGACGCGCTCGCTGCTGCCGCGGCCCATCCGCCCGAGGCCGTGATCCTGGACCTTGTCCTTCCCGACGGTCGTGGAACCGACGTCGCCCGCGAGCTCCGCACCTGGACGGACGTGCCGGTCATCGTCCTTTCCGCGGTCGGAGAGGAGCAGGAGAAGGTTGCGGCCCTCGACGCGGGCGCCGACGACTACGTGACCAAGCCGTTCGGCGTCGACGAGCTGCTCGCACGGTTGAGGGCGGCGCTTCGGCGGGCCGTGCCCACGAACGACTCCGTGATCTCGGTCGGCGAGCTCGAGATCGACGTCCCGAACCGGAGTGTTCTCCTCGCGGGCGAGCGGGTGAAGCTGAGCCCGCACGAGTTCGACCTGCTGCGCGTGCTCGCGCAAAACGAGGGCAAGCTGCTGACCCACCGGGCCCTCCTGAGCGAGGTCTGGGGCCCGTCCTACCAGTCCGAGGCCCACTACCTCCACGTCTACGTGTCGAACCTTCGGAGAAAGCTGGAGCCAGACCCCGCCAGCCCTCGCTACCTCCTTACCGAGCCTGGCGCGGGCTACCGGCTCGTAGATCCGACCGACGGCGCGCGTTGAGCCGTTCTTAAGACAGCGGCCGAAAAGCTTTAGCTCGCGTTGAGGGAGCCAGGTTTAGGGTCTGCGCCATGTACGACCTGGCAGCGCTCGCGATCGCGGTTGCATGCTTCGCATTCCTGTTCGTGCTCCTCTACGTGCTCGAGCGCGTCTGATGTCCGCTTCCGATGCCTTCGGGCTCGCGGTCGCCATTTTGGTCTTCGCGTACCTGGTCTACGCGTTGTTCCGAGGTGAGCGCCTGTGACCGGGCAAGGGGTCGGCCAGATCCTCGTCTACGCGGTCGTTCTGATCGCGCTCGCGTATCCGCTCGGGCTCTACATGGCGCGCGTCTACACGAGCGAGCGGTTCGGCTGGCGGTGGCTCCAGGCGATCGAGGGGGGTTTCTACGGACTCGTCCGCACGGACGGCCGGCGCGAGCAGGACTGGAAGAGCTACGCCAAGACGGTGCTCATCTTCAGCATCGCCTTCTCGGCAGTCGTATACGCGATCCAGCGCCTCCAGGGACGCCTGTTCCTGAACCCGGACCACCTGAAAGGTGTGCCGTCGCACATCGCGTTGAACACGACCGCGAGCTTCGTCACCAACACGAACTGGCAGTTCTACGGCGGCGAATACACGATGTCGTACCTCACCCAGATGTCCGTGCTGGCCGTGCAGCAGTTCGTCTCGGCTGCGGTCGGCATGGCGGTGCTCGTAGCCGTCGTCCGGGGACTCGCCCGACGCAACGCCAAGGAGCTGGGGAACTTTTGGGTCGACCTCTACCGGTCGCTCGTCTACATCCTGCTGCCGCTGGCCGTGATCCTGGGGGTGGTCCTGCTGTGGCAGGGCGTGCCCCAGACGTTCAGCGGTCACGCGACCGCGCACACGCTCGAGGGCGCGACGCAGACGATCGCCCGCGGCCCCGTCGCATTGATGATCGCGATCAAGCAGCTCGGCACGAACGGCGGCGGTTTCTACAACTCGAACTCGGCCGTCCCGTTCGAGAACCCGAACGGCATAACGAACTTCCTGGAGCTGATCGCGATCCTCCTGATCCCGGCGGCTCAGGTGTTCATGTTCGGGAAGATGGTGCTCGCCCGCCGTCACGCCTGGATGGTGTTCGCCGCGATGTTCGTGATCTTCGCGGCGGGCGTCGCGATTGCGCTTCCTACCGAGCAGCACGGCTCCCAGGTTCTGCGCGCCTCGGGGGTGAACATCACGCAGGGCCACGGCCAAAGCGGGGGCAACATGTCCGACAAGGAGGTCCGCTTCGGGATCGCCAACACGGCGCTCTGGGCGACGGCGACCACCGATGCGTCGAACGGGTCGGTCTCCGGCGGCCACGATGCGTTCACGGCGTATGGAGGCGCCGTGCCCTTGCTCAACATCTTCTTCGGAGAAGTGATCTTCGGTGGCGTGGGCTCCGGCCTCTACGGAATGTTTTTCTACATCGTGCTGGCGGTGTTCATAGCCGGGCTGATGGTCGGCCGTACCCCTGAGTACTTAGGCAAGAAGATCGGGGCCCGCGAGATCAAATACGCCGCGCTCGGCGCGCTGTTCGTACCGACAATGGTCCTGACCCTGACCGCGCTGTCGATCGTCACGAAATCTGGCCTTGCATCGGTCTTCAACCCCGGTGCGCACGGGTTCACAGAAGCTCTCTACGCCTACACCTCTCAGTCGAACAACAACGGCAGCGCCTTCGCGGGCTATGGCGCGACCAACTTCTCGGCCGAACTGGGCGCAGTCGCGATGTATCTCGGCCGCTTTGCTCCGCTCCTTGCTGCGCTGGCGCTCGGCGGCGCGCTCGCCGGTAAGAAGACAACTCCGGCCTCGGTGGGGACGTTCCGCACGGACGGGCCGACGTTCGTGGTCCTGCTCGTTGGCGTGATCCTGCTTACCGCAGGACTGATGGTGTTCCCTGCACTGACTCTCGGCCCGATCGTCGAAGGGCTCTCGCACTGATGCTGCGTGACCTTAGATCCTCCGTGATCGCGGTCGTGGTGCTCACCGTCGTCTTCGGCCTGGCCATCCCGGCCGCCGTGACCGGCTTCGCGCAGCTCGCCTTCGCACACCAGGCCAACGGGAGCCTGATCAAGGTGAACGGCAAGGTCGTCGGCTCCGAGCTCGCGGCGCAGTCGTTCGCCCAGCCCCGGTACTTCCATGAGCGGCCCTCGGCGACCGCGCCGGCGTACAACGCTGACGGAACGACGTTCGCAAATCTCGGGCCTACGAACCCGCAGCTCGCCGCAAACGTCGCCAAGGAGGCGAAGGCGATCCTCAAGCTCGAGGGTCCCTACAACCCCGGCCTGACCATCCATGACATCCCGGTCGACGCGGTGACCACAAGCGGCTCCGGCATCGATCCGGCGATCTCGCCTGCCTACGCCCGGCTGCAATCCAAGCGTGTCGCGGCCGTCCGCCACCTTCCCCTCTCGACGGTGCAGAGCTTGGTCAACGACAACACCGACGGCCGTTCGATCAGCTTCTTCGGGGAGCCGGCCGTCAACGTCTTGAAGCTGAACATCGCGCTCGACAGGCAGGCAGGCTGATGGCACGCCCGTCCGCCAATCTCTTCAGCCGCGAGCTCGTCCTGGCGGCGATTCGAGACTCGTTCCCGAAGCTCGATCCGCGCAATCAGCTCAAGAACCCGGTCATGTTCATCGTTGAGCTCGGAAGCGCGATCACAACCGCGATCTTCTTCGTTGACATTGCCCGCGGTCATACGACGCAGCTCTGGTTCGTCGGCGTGATCACTTTCTGGCTGTGGCTGACGGTGCTCTTCGCCAACTTCGCCGAAGCGATCGCCGAGGGCCGCGGCAAGGCCCAGGCGGACGCGCTTCGCGCCACCCGAACGACAACCCTTGCCCGGTTGCGGGACGGCCGCGAGGTCCCCGCTCCCGAGCTGCAGCCGGGCGACGTCGTCATCGTCGAGGCAGGCCAGGTGATCCCAGCCGACGGCGACGTGATCGAGGGCGTCGGCTCGGTCGACGAATCCGCGATCACGGGCGAGTCCGCTCCCGTGATCCGCGAGTCCGGCGGCGACCGGTCGGCCGTGACCGGCGGCACCAAGCTTCTCTCCGACCGGCTCGTGATCGAGGTCACCCAGGAGCCCGGGCACTCCTTCATCGACCGCATGATCGAGCTGGTCGAGGGCGCTGAACGCCGTAAGACGCCGAACGAGATCGCGCTCAACATCCTGCTCGCCGGGCTGACCATCACCTTTCTCGCGGCTGTCGTGACGCTGCAGCCCTTCGCGATCTACGCCGGGACGCCGCAGTCCCAGACCGTGCTGATCGCCCTCCTCGTCGCGCTGATCCCGACCACGATCGGCGCGCTGCTGTCCGCGATCGGGATTGCCGGCATCGACCGCCTGGTGCAGAGAAACGTCCTGGCCATGTCAGGACGCGCAGTCGAGGCTTCAGGCGACGTGGACGTCCTGTTGCTCGACAAGACCGGCACGATCACGCTTGGCAACCGACAGGCGGCGGAGTTCCTGCCCGTCGACGGGGTCGACGAGCGCGAGCTCGCCGAGGTTGCACAGCTGGCCTCGCTCGCCGACGAGACGCCCGAGGGCAGGTCGATCGTCGTGCTTGCGAAGGACCGCTTCGGCCTGCGGGATCGAGACCTGGGCGAGCACGAGTTCGTCCCCTTCAGCGCCACGACGCGGATGAGCGGCGTCAACATGAACGGGACGATGATCCGCAAGGGGGCCGCGGACGCCGTCAAGAACTTCATCGGCGAACAGGGAGGCAAGTCTCCGGACGGACTGGATGCCATCGTTCAGCGTGTCGCAGAGCAAGGCGGAACGCCGCTCGTCGTCGCCCGCGACAACTGGGCGCTCGGCGTCGTCTACCTCAAGGACATCGTCAAAGGCGGCATGAACGAGCGCTTCGACGAGCTGCGGAGGATGGGCATCCGGACGGTGATGATCACCGGAGACAACCGCGTCACCGCGGCCGTCATCGCCCAGGAAGCGGGAGTCGACGACTTCCTCGCCGAGGCGACGCCCGAAGCGAAGATGGGGCTGATCAAGGACGAGCAGGGAAGCGGCCGGATGGTCGCGATGACCGGAGATGGCACGAACGACGCGCCCGCACTCGCCCAGGCCGACGTCGGAGTCGCGATGAACACGGGCACGACGGCCGCCAAGGAGGCCGGCAACATGGTCGACCTAGACTCGAACCCGACGAAGCTGATCGAGATCGTCGAGGTCGGCAAGCAGTTGCTGATCACGCGCGGCGCTCTAACGACGTTCTCGATCGCCAACGACGTGGCCAAGTACTTCGCGATCCTGCCGGCGATGTTCGCCTTCACGTACGCGACCCACCCGGGGCAGCGGGGCCCACTGAACTCGCTCAACATCATGCAGCTCGGCACGCCGAAGAGCGCGATCATCTCGGCGATCATCTTCAACGCGCTGGTGATTCCCGCGCTGGTGCCGCTGGCACTGCGAGGCGTCAAGTACCGGGCGATCGGGGCGACGGCTCTCCTGCGCCGGAACCTCTTGATCTACGGCCTCGGCGGCGTGATCCTGCCCTTCATCGGGATCAAGCTGATCGACCTGATCGTCCACAACCTCCTTGGGGCGTAGTGCCCGTTCCATGCAAGGGGCACTAGATGCGTGGGCGTTACCGGATCCTGCTTGGCATGGCCGCTGGCGTCGGCAAGACCTATCGGATGCTCCAGGAGGGACGGCAGGCGGACGAAGAGGGCCGCGACGTCGTGATCGGCTACCTGGAGCCGCACGAACGGCCTGAGACGGTGGCCCTCGCCGAGGGCCTCGAGGTCGTGCCGCGTCTTCGCGCGCCGCACGGCGACCTGACACTCGAGGAAATGGACGTGGACGCAGTCATCCGACGTGCCCCCGAGCTCGCGCTCGTCGACGAGCTGGCCCATACGAATGCGCCCGGAGCACGCAACGAGAAGCGCTACCAGGACATCGACGAGATCCTCGACGCCGGGATCGACGTGATCTCCACCGTCAACGTCCAGCACCTCGAGAGCCTCAACGACTCGGTCGCGGAACTCACCGACGTCCGCGTCCGCGAGACGTTCCCGGACCGGATCCTGGAGGAGGCCGACGAGGTCGTCCTGGTCGACCTTACGCCCGAGGCGCTGCAGGAGAGGTTGCGGGCCGGCAAGGTCTATCCGAAGGAACGCGCCGAGGCGGCCCTGCTGAACTTCTTCCGGACCGAGAACCTCAGCGCATTGCGGGAGCTGGCGCTCCGCGAGGTCGCCGACGACGTCGAGGCCCGCCGCCAGACCGCCGTCCTGGACCCGCTCAGCCAACAGGCGATCAACGAGCGAGTGCTGGTGCTGGTGACGCCGGAGCCGCGCTCGCAGCGGCTCCTGCGGCGGGCATGGCGATCGGCCCAGCGACTCGATTCAGACGTCGACGCGCTCTGGGTGCGGAAGCCGGGCCAGAAGCTCAGCGACGAGGAGGCGACGTCGCTCGCCGCCCTGCGAAGGCTCGCGGTGGTCCTCGGCGCGCATTTTCTCGAAGAGGAGGGCGAGGACCTCGTCCAGGCCGTGCGGGAGGTCGCGCGCGAGCGCGGCACGACATATGTGCTAGTCGGCACGCCGGACGAAAGCCGACGCCGCGAGGTGTTGCGAGGCTCGCTCGTCTCCGCGCTCGTCCGGGAGCTGCCCGGGATCGACATCCGCGTCGTTGCGAACCGCGCGGACAGACAGGAGTTCGCGTCGTGAACGCAATCGAGGTGATCCTGCTCGTAGTGGTCTGCGTGCTCGTCGTCGCCCTGATCTGGCCCCGGCTGCGCCGCCCGCAGCGACCCGTCGCCCCGCCGGGGGCCCGCCGGATCCTCGTCCCCTTCGTCGGCAATCTCGATCCGACCGTGCTCGCCGCCGCGATCCGGATCGCGCGCGCCGAGAACGCCGTCCTTGTGCCCGCCTACTTGGCAATCGTCCCCTTGCGCTTCCCGGAGGAGTCGCCCCTGAGGTCCGAGGTCGACGTCGCAATGCCGCTGCTCGAGGCGGTAGAGCACGCCGCCCTCCGCGCGGGCGTCCCTGTCGACGCACGGATCGAGAAGGGCCGCAGTCCGACGCACGCGCTTCAACGCCTTTGGGAAGTCGAGCACTTCGACCGCGTCGTCGCTCCGGCACCTACGAACGGCGGCGGTTTCAGTCCGAAGGACCTGACCTGGATCCTGGCTCACGCGCCCGCGGAAACGCTGATCCTGCGCCCGCAACCTACCGAGGAGGCCACGCCCGCGAGGCTCGCCGGCTGACTCGAGCGATCTTGAGCTTTTCTTGAGGCGGACAGCCTCGTTTTTTAGCCGCTGTTGAGCGGCCGAGGCCTAGCGTCAAAGCGTGGCGAACGCTCCGCCTGTGGCGCTCCGGCCTGGACCGGTTTCAGGGCAGGCGCCTCTCTCGTCGCGCAGGCGACGGCCACAGGGTCTCGAGCGTGTACTCGGGGTTCCAGCACTCTTTTCGACGGCGTACGGCGACGTCGGCTCCTCGATCTACTACGCGCTTGGCCTGACCGCGTCGTTCGCGCTTGGACTGACCCCGGTGGTGTTCGTGATCGCGGGGCTGTTCTTTCTCGCGACCGCCGCGACGTACGCCGAGGGCACTGTCCGATTCCCCGAGGCCGGCGGCTCCTCGAGCTTCGCGCGCCACGCCTTCAACGAGGTGTTCTCGTTCGGGGCTGCCTGGGCCCAGATGCTGAATTACGTCGTCACGATCTCGATCTCGGCGTTCTTCGTCCCGCACTACCTGTCCGTCTTCTGGGGACCTTTGCGCCAGAACCCGTGGGACATCGTGGGCGGCGCGGTCGTGATCAGCGTGCTCGTGCTGCTGAACGTCTTCGGGATCCGAGAGGCGGTGAAGCTGAATGTCGTCCTGGCGCTGATCGACTTCTCGACGCAGGTGCTGCTCGTCGGGCTCGGCGCTGCCCTGATCTTCAAGCCGCACGTCCTCAGCGCGAACGTCCATTTCGGCGTCGGCCCGACCTGGAGCCAGTTCTTCCTCGCGATTCCGATCGCGTTGATCGCGTACACGGGGATAGAGACGATCTCCAATCTCGCCGAGGAGACGCGCGACCCGCCGCACGACGTGCCCGGCGCCTACCGCTTCGTCGCGGGAGCCGTCTTCACGATCTACCTCACCTTGCCCGCAATCGCGCTGATGGCGCTGCCGGTTCACTTCGTGAACGGGCACTACCAGACGCTGCTGGGCGCAAATCCACCCCGGGGCTACGCGAACGACCCGGTGCTCGGGATCGTCAACAACATCGGTGTCCACGGACTACCGCTGACGCTGCTCAGGTACTACGTCGGAGTCCTCGCCGGAACGATCCTGATCATCGCCGCGAACGCCGGCGTAATCGGCTCGAGCCGGATCACTTACGCGATGTCGAGCTACCGGCAGCTGCCGGAGCGGCTCCGGCGCCTCCACCCGCGCTTCAAGACCCCCTGGCTCTCGCTGATCTTCTTCTCGGGCCTGCTGTCGGTCGCAACGCTGCTGCCTGGGAGGATCGACTTCCTCGGAACGATGTACTCGTTCGGGGCGATGCTCTCGTTCGCGATCGCGAACGCGGCGATCATCGCGCTTCGCTACCGGTTCCCCGGCGAGGAGCTCCTCGTCAAGTCGTGGCCGAACGTGCGCTTCCGCGGCGTCGATTGGCCGCTCTTCGCGATCTTCGGCTTTGCCGGCACAGCGGCTGCCTGGCTCGTGGTCGTCGTACAGCGCCCGACGACGCGTTGGGTCGGCTTCGGCTGGCTAATCGTCGGCTTCGCGACCTACGTGATCTACCGGAGGCGGGTCGTGCACGAGCCGCTGACCGCGACCGTGCGGGCGCCGGTGCCGATCGGAGCAGCGCTCGCGCTCGAGTACCGGCGCATAGTCGTGCCGCTCTTCGACGACGAGGTCTCCTTCGAGGCGATGGACGTCGCCTGCCGGCTCGCGGCCGACCGGCGCTCGACGGTCGTCGCCGTGACCGCGATCGAGGTGCCGCTCGACCGGCCGCTCGAGGAAGTCGACGCAGCGGCCGAGCGGCGCGCCAACAAGCTGCTCGATCGCGCTCGGGCGATCGGCGAGCTCTACGGCGTCCGCCTCATCACGCGTGTCGAGCGGACACGGAATGCAGGCGCGGCGATCGTGCAGGAAGCGGAGGCCCGCCAAGCCGAGATCATCGTCCTCGGAGCGTCGAGGCGACCGCGCGGAGCGATCTTCGAGCGTCAGGTCGACTTCGTGCTCAAACATGCTCCCTGTCGCGTAATGGTCGCCGCTCCGGCGCCAACTGCCCGCGCTTTGCTAGCTGTGAACTGAAAAAGCACGGGGGAAACCATGTTTCCCCCGTGAGCCCCCTTCTTCTTCGAGCAGGCAGAGCATGCGCGGCTTGGCCTCCCGCCGGGCAAAGCCCGGCTCCGGCCTCGTGACCTTCCCTATCCGTGAACTGAAATGAGCAGCGGAATGATCAGGATCGCCACGATGTTCGTGATCTTGATCATCGGGTTGATCGCGGGGCCTGCGGTGTCCTTGTAGGGGTCGCCTACGGTGTCGCCGGTGACCGCTGCCGCGTGGGCCTCTGAGCCTTTCCCTCCGTAGGCGCCGTCCTCGATCAGCTTCTTCGCGTTGTCCCAGGCGCCGCCGCCGGAGGTCATCGCGATCGCCAAAAAGAGGCCGGTGACGATCGTGCCGATCAGGAGGCCCCCGAGCATACGGGCGTTGATCAGGCCGACGATGATCGGGAACGCGATCGGAATCAGCGCAGGCAGGAGCATGCTCTTGATCGCCGAGCCGGTGACGATGTCGATCGCCCGCCCGTACTCGGGCCGCGCGGTGCCTTCCATGATCCCGGGTATCTCGCGGAACTGACGCCGCACCTCGGTCACGACCTGGCCCCCGACCCGGCCGACGGCCTCCATGGCGAGCGAGGCGAACAGGAAGGGCATCAGGCCGCCGATGAAGAGGCCCGCGATCACCCAGGCGTCGTCGAGCGCGAAGGTGATCCCGTTCAGGCCCTGGCGATCGAGCTCGCTGTGGTAGCTGTCGAACAGGACGAGCGCCGCGAGGGCCGCGGAGCCGATCGCGTAGCCCTTTGTGACGGCTTTCGTGGTGTTGCCAACCGCGTCGAGCGGGTCGGTGATCGCGCGCACCGACTCCGGCAGATCAGCCATTTCGGCGATCCCGCCGGCGTTGTCGGTGACCGGGCCGTAGGCGTCGAGCGCGACTATCAGACCGGTCATCGAGAGCTGCGCCATCA